>CAZIQC010000071.1:0-6429 GCA_964541335.1 uncultured Oscillospiraceae bacterium | reverse complement strand
ATTGCCGCGTCGAGCTGAAGCTCGCCGTCCACCTTGAGTGTGGGGTTTTGCTCCTTGCAAATTCTTGTTGCTTCAACCACCTTGTCCACGTCGGGGTGCTTTGCGCTGCCCTTTGACGAGTGTGACAGCATAGCCACAATCGCTTCCTTTTGCACAAGAAGCTCAAAGCTCTCCGCCGAGCACGCCGCTATTGCCGCAAGCTTTTCGGGATCGGGGTTTTGCTCCAAACCGCTGTCCGCGAAGATAAACGTGCCGTCCGCACCGTATTCGCAATCGGGAACAACCATCAGGAAAAACGCCGACACCAAGCGCACACCGGGCTTTGTTTTGATAATTTGCAAGCTCGGGCGCAAAGTGTTTGCCGTGGAATGACACGCACCCGATACAACGCCGTCCGCGTCGCCCGCCTTTACCATAAGGCAGGCATAGACCATATACTCCTCCAAAGCCTGCTTCTTTGCCTGCTCGTAGGTACGTCCCTTTGCCTTTCTGAGTTCGACGAAAAGCTCTATGTATTTCTCCGTTTTTTCATATGTGAAAGGATTTATAATCGTTGCGCCGGAAATATCAAGTCCCTTGCTGTTTTCGGCAACCTCCTCCTCGGTACCTATTATGATAAGGTTTGCGATACCCTCTTTAAGTATCGTTTGTGCCGCTTCAAAGGTTCTCCTGTCCATAGACTCGGGCAAAACAATCGTTTTTTTGTCCGCGCGCGCCCGTTCTTTAACGGAGTCTAAAAATTTACTCATAAAATATTCCTCCAACTATTTATTTTTCCTTTTAAATAGTATATAATAGAAATTGATATTTTTCAATGCTTTTTTGAGAAAAAGAGGTGTTTTTGTGATAATCTCCGCGGTAATTGCCGAATTTAATCCTTTTCACGACGGGCACAGGTATATTCTCGGCGAAATGAAAAAGCAAAGCGACGCCACCGTTGCGATTATGAGCACGCACTTTGTCCAGCGCGGCGACTGTGCTATATATCCCAAGGCGCACCGTGTGGCGGCCGCCCTGTCGGGCGGGGCTGATTTGGTGCTTGACCTACCTTGTGTTTACGCACTGTCCTCAGCGCGGCATTTTGCCGAAGGTGCGGTGCGCACGCTTAATGCCTGCGGCTGTATAGACAAGCTTTTTTTCGGCAGCGAGTGCGGAAGCATTGCCGCACTGACGCACCTTGCTCAAGCAGAGCTTTTGCAAGGCAAAGCGTATGACGCAGCCGTTTCGCAAAGGCTTAAGGAGGGCGCGTCCTACGCGCGCGCCCGCGCCGCCGCACTCGGACGGGACGGCGAGCTTCTCTCCTCGCCCAATAATATTTTGGCAACGGAATATATCAGGGCGCTTATAAAAACAAAATCCGCAACAGTTCCGGTAACGGTTAAGCGCCTCGGTGGCGGATATAACAATACCGATACGGGAATACTGTTACCGTCTGCCGCCGGAATACGAAAAGAACTTAAGCGCACGGGCGCGCCGAATTGTACATTTATCGAAGCTTTTGATCTTATTGTCGCCGCACGGCTCAAAGCCGCCGCACTTGAAGACCTGCTATCCGTGCCCGACTGCAACCGCGAGCTTGCCGTAAGAATAAAAAAAGCCGCGCACAAAAACACCTTTGCCGAAATATGCGCCGAAAGCTCCTGCAAGCGTTATCCGCAAAGTCGCATACGCAGAATTTTACTGAATTTCGCTTTGGGAAATCGTTTTAAGTCACCGCCCGCGCCGCAGTACATTCGCCCGTGCGGCTTTAACAATGTCGGAAGGCAAATCCTCGCCGAAATGAAAGCGTGCGCCGCACTTCCCGTTGCCGCGCGCGGTGCCGAACTTAAAGGCTTCGACATATTTAAGCTCGAGTGCCGCGCCGCCGATATTTATTCCCTCGTAAGAAACGAAGAGGGAAACGGCGAGCTTCGCGCAAGCCCGATAATCTTATAAAACAAATAATGTAAAGGACGTCTTTTTTATGTTTAACACATTTTATGCCACCTTGTCACCTATGCTTGTAATGCTTATTCTTATTTTGCTCGGGTTTGCCGCCAACAGGCTTCGCCTTTCCCCCGCCGACACCGCACTTGCGCTTTCCAAGCTTGAAAATTATTTTTTTGTGCCGGCTCTTATCATAAACACTTTTATGACCTACTGCTCGCGCCAATCCATTGTTAATGAATACAGGCTGATTTTATACGGCGCGCTTTGTCTTGCCATTTCGATTCCGGGTGCAATATTCCTGTCGAAATTTTTTGTAAAAGACGGCTACGAACGCAACATCTACAAGTATGCGCTCGCCTTTGCCAACTTTTCTTTTATGGGCAACGCCATCGTCCCCGAAATTTTCGGACAGGAAATGCTGTATCGGTATATGCTGTTTACCGTGCCGCTGAACATTGCCGTTTATACGTGGGGGCTGTACATTTTAATTCCGAATACCGCGCAAAAATCAAATCCGCTCAAAAAGCTTGCAAACCCGATACTTTTTTCAATAATCATCGGCTTTTCCTTGGGCTTTTTCAATCTGTCGACCAAATTGCCGCAGTTTGTAATTTCCGCGGTTTCAAGCTGTGCCGCCTGTATGGGACCTTGCGCAATGCTTTTATCGGGCTTTATCATAGGCGATTACTCGCTTCCCTCTCTTTTAACCGATAAAAAGGTATATGTTGCGTCGGCGGCGCGGTTGTTTGTTTTCCCGTCCGTGTTGATGGTTATTTTAAAAGCCGTCGGCGCAGACAATGCCTCGACAATTCTCACGTTGTTCGCATACGGAACGCCACTCGGGCTGAATACGGTTGTATTTCCCGCGGCATACGGCGGTGATACGCGCCCCGGTGCGGCAATGGCTACGGTGTCAAATGTGCTGTGCATAATCTCGTTGCCGCTGCTTTACACGCTGGCAACATTTTTCCTGATGTGAAGCGTGCCGCCCTATCGGCACGACAAAACGGGCTGTCCCTCTTTGGAGGTACAGCCCGTTTTTAACCTTTACACCGATTGCGCATATAAGTCACCTTGTTTTTGTGTGCCGCTCCATATGCTCCTTTATTTTTTCAAAGGCTTGGTCGCTTATGTCGTGCTCTATCTTGCAACTGTCCTCATATGCAACGGAAGGCTCAACGCCCAGTCCTATAAGCGCCCGCGCTATAATTTCATGCCTTTCATACATTTTTTCGGCAACGTCCGTTCCTTTTTTCGTAAGGTTAAGTCCGCCGTTTTCGTCAACCGTTATAAAGCCCTCCTCGCGAAAGGTCTTCATCGCAACGGAAACACTCGGCTTGGAAACGCCGAGGCGCGTTGCCACATCTATACTGCGTGCACAGCCGCGCTCTTTTTTTATCATATAAACAGCTTCAAGATAATTTTCGGCGGATTCGTGTATTTTCATTCAATTCACCCCGTTTCTGCCGAGAGTTTTACTTTAAATTAAGCTGACCGAGGCTTGCCATTCGCAAATATGCGTTTATAAAGCCGTCAAGGCTTCCGTCCATAACCGAGCTTATGTTCCCCACCTCGAAATTGGTGCGGTGATCCTTTACCATTGTGTACGGGTGAAATACATAAGAGCGAATTTGACTTCCCCAGGCAATTTCCTTTTGAACGCCCTTTATATCCTCGATTTTTTCCTTTTGCTCGGCTTCGGCAAGCTCCATAAGCTTTGCTTTGAGCATTTTCATTGCGGTGTCCTTGTTCTGAAACTGACTGCGCTCGTTTTGGCAAGCCACAACAACACCCGTCGGAATATGCGTAATTCTTATTGCGGAGCTGGTTTTGTTGACGTGCTGACCGCCCGCGCCGCTGGAGCGATAGGTGTCTATGCGCAGGTCGTCGGGATTTATGTTTATTTCTATATCATCTTCGATATCGGGCATAACCTCTACCGACGCAAATGACGTGTGTCGCCGCCCCGCCGCGTCAAACGGAGATATACGCACAAGGCGATGAACGCCCTTTTCGCATTTTGCAAAGCCGTAGGCATTTAATCCCTCGATAAGAATGGTCACGCTTTTAAGCCCCGCCTCGTCACCGTCGAGAAAATCCAACGTGGAAACCTTGTACCCGCGGCGCTCTGCCCACATTTGATACATACGGAAAAGCATTTGACACCAGTCTTGCGCTTCCGTGCCGCCGGCTCCCGCGTGAAGTGTTATGATGGCGTTGTTCTTATCATAAGGACCGGAGAGCAGTGTTTCCAGCTTCATAGCCTCCATTTTTTCGGAAAGCGCGGCAAAGCCCGCGTTTATTTCCTCGGAAACGGACTCGTCGTCCTCCGCTATGGCAAGCTCCACCAAGGTGGACAAATCCTC
This sequence comes from uncultured Oscillospiraceae bacterium, assembly GCA_964541335.1. Lineage (GTDB taxonomy): Bacteria > Bacillota > Clostridia > UMGS1883 > UMGS1883 > UMGS1883. The sequence continues at coordinate 2,134 of CAZIQC010000071.1, read as the reverse complement.
CCAGTCGCCGCGCAGGGAATTAAAGCGTTCTATCTTAACGTTATATTCCTTGATTTTTTGCAGCACGCGTTGACTTGCTTTCATATCGTTGTAAAAATCGGGGGCAAGGGTTTGCGCTTCAAGCTCTTTTACCGCGTTGTGCGCACCGTCGATATCAAGTGCAATGCCAAGCTCTTCGATAGGCTTTCCCATAGCGGCAAGGTCAAGTCGTATTTGTTCGTATTCGATTATCATTGTATCATTCCTTTTTTGAATTATTCCTTATTCATACAGCAATTTTTATACTTTTTGCCACTTCCGCAAGGGCACGGATCGTTGCGCCCCACCTTTTGCGCGGTGCGTCGCTCGGGACGCTTTGTGTCCGAGTCGTCGCCGTGAGATGTCGCCGTGGGCTTGGCTACCATTTTACGCTCTATTTGCGCCTGCGGCTTTACGTGGAACAACGTGCGCACGGTGTCCTCGCGAATGTTGGCTATCATTTCCTCAAACATATCGAAGCCCACAAACTTATATTCCTGTATGGGGTCGTGCTGACCGTATGCGCGCAGATTTATGCCGTTTTTAAGCTGATCCATATCGTCGATATGGTTCATCCATCGACTGTCCACCGCGCGAAGCATTACAACGCGCTCCACCTCGCGCATTGCCTCGCCGAAAAGCTCCTCCTGTGCGCGGTAGGCGGCATCGGTTTTTTCGAGAAGCTCCTCGCGAAGAATTTCACGATCGAGCTTGTTGAAATCGCGCGAGGCAAAATCCAGCTCGCCGCCGGTGAAAAACATATTTTCCAAATATTCCGTAAGTCCGCTCATATTCCAATCGTCCGGGAATTGAGCCTGAGCGTACATCTTTATGGCTTCGTCGATAATTTGTACCGTCATCTGCCGTATGGAATCGCGCAAATCCTCGCCGTTAAGCACCTTTTTGCGTTCGCCGTAGATTACGTTACGCTGTTTGTTCATAACGTCGTCATATTGCAACACGTATTTTCTTATGCCGTAGTTTTTGCCCTCAACCTTTTTTTGCGAATTTTCGATTACACTTGTAAGGATACCCTGTTCAATCGGCTCATCCTCGGGGATACGCAGGGTGGTTATCATTTTTTCTATGCGCTCGCCGCCGAAAAGGCGCATTAAATCATCGTCCAAAGCAAGGAAAAAACGCGATTTTCCGGGGTCGCCCTGTCTGCCGCTTCGTCCGCGAAGCTGGTTGTCGATACGGCGTGATTCGTGGCGCTCCGTACCTATTATATACAAGCCGCCGAGAGCGCGCACCTCGTCCGCCTCGGCGGATATGTCCGCCTTGTGCTTTTCGTACAGCTCGGCATATTTTCGGCGTGCGTCGAGAATTTCCTCGTTGTCCGTTTCGGCAAAGCCCGTTGCCTCGGAAATGAGAAATTCGCTGTAGCCGAGGCGTTCCATATCGCTTTTCGCCATATATTCCGCATTACCGCCGAGCACAATGTCCGTACCGCGCCCCGCCATATTCGTGGCAATTGTTACAGCGCCCTTTTTACCCGCCTGTGCCACGATAAGTGCCTCCTTATCGTGGTGCTTGGCGTTCAGCACCCTATGTGCGATGCCGCGCGCCTTTAACACCGCACTCAGCTCTTCGGATTTATCTATCGTTACCGTTCCCACGAGAAGCGGCTGTCCCGTTTTATGCACACGCTCAATCTCGTCGGCGATGGCTTTTATCTTCCCGCGATGATTTTTGTAAACCTGGTCGTTTTCGTCCTTGCGGGCAAGCGGTCTGTTGGTGGGAATTTCGATAACATCGAGATTGTAAATCCCGCGAAATTCCTCCTCCTCGGTCTTTGCTGTACCCGTCATACCGCTGAGCTTTTTGTAAAGTCTGAAATAATTTTGGAAAGTAATTGTCGCCAGGGTTTTGTTTTCGCGCTCAACCTTAACGTTTTCCTTGGCTTCTATCGCTTGGTGCAAGCCGTCGCTGTAGCGCCGACCTATCATTATGCGCCCCGTAAATTCGTCCACAATCAAAACCTCGCCGTCTTTAACAACGTAGTTTACGTCGCGGTGCATAATTCCGTAAGCACGTATTGCCTGATTGATATGGTGCGACAGCGTCATATTTTCCGGGTCGGACAGGTTTTCAATATTAAATGCCTGCTCCGCCT
>CAZIQC010000070.1:0-6437 GCA_964541335.1 uncultured Oscillospiraceae bacterium | reverse complement strand
GGTCTTGCATATTGCACCTCCGATTAAGTTGAAAGTTGAAAACGGAAAATTGAAAATGTGGAGTGTGAAGTGTGGAGTGTGGAGTTGTGGTTAAAATCGCGGTGCGATTTTTTTATTTCAAATGCGCAAGCATTTGCACCTTAATTCTGCATTTTTCACTCTACATTTTACATTATGAAGAATACATTCTTCATTCTTCATTCTTCATTCTGCATTTTTTCTTTATATATACACCAATAAGTAATTGTAAATATTATTATCACCGCGCCGAAAAGCGCACCCGGTCCGGGCTTTTCCCCGTCAAAAATGAGCACCCACACGGGGTTTAGCATAGGCTCTATAACGCCTATCAAGCTGCACGCCAACGGCGGACAGTTCCCCAGCGACAGTGCCACCAATATGTACGGAATGCCGAGCTGCACAATACCCAGCACAAAAAACCACATCACCGCGCGCACGTCAACGGTGTTTTGCGTAAAGGGCAAAAAGCTTATCCCCACAGCCGCCGTTATCAAATGCCCGAACAGCAGACCGCTTAAGCGTTCTCTTTCGGAGCAACCGCCGCAGGTTACATACATAAGCGCAAGAAACAGCCCCGACAAAACTCCCATTACATTTCCGAGGGCGGTTCCCGCACCAAGCCCGTCGATAAAAAACAGCGCAATACCGAAAAGGGTGCACGCCACGGCGTAAACATCGCACCGAAGCACGCGTGCACGGAAAAACAGCCCCGATATTATAAGAATAAAAACAGGAGATGTAAATTGCAACACAATGGCGTTTGCCGCGGTGGTATGCTTATTTGCGAGCATAAATGCAAAAAACGTCAGCGAAAGAAATATTCCGCTTGCGAAAACGGCGCGCGTGAACGCCAAGCCCTGCCCCTTGCATTTCATAAAAACAGCCACGGTTGCCGCCGCAATAACACTGCGAAAGCCCGCAATCACAAATGCGTTACAGTTTATTTGCTTTATCACTATTCCGGCTATGCTCCACAGCACACTGCACACAATCATCATTAAAACGGCTCGGTTCTTTTCCGACATTGCTTTCTCCCTCCGCTACGGCTATTTCACATTTTCTTTCGCACATCATTTCAACGAACAAGTGCGGCTTTTGTATGAGCGCCTCTTTGTCCGCCTTTTTCATTTTTTTGAGCACCGTTTCCGCACTCGACGCCGCCGCACGGTCTGGTGCCGTCCACAAGCGTTCGAAAAACAGCGGCTTGTGAAGCTTTGTATAGCGTGCACCGCGGCGCTTGCAAAGGTGCTCGTTTAATCTGCGGGCGGGGTCGGTTGTTATTCCCGAATAAAGCGAGCCGCCCTCACAGCGCAATATGTATATAAAATACATTTGCCGCGCCTCCTACTTGTGATATTCCTCGTTGGCATTTATTTTAAATGCACGGTAAATCTGTTCTTCGATTATAATTCGCGCCAGCCTGTGCGGAAAGGTCATCGGCGAAATCGACAGACGCATATTCGCGCGTGCCTTTACCTCGTCCGAAAGGCCGAGCGACCCGCCGATTACAAACGCGGTCGTGCTGTGCGTCAAAAAAACGCTTTCCATCTTTTGTGCCAGTGCTTCGCTTGAGAGCATTTTCCCCTCCACGCACAGGGCAAACACAAAATCGCCCTTGTCGATACAGCGCAAAATTGCCTCGCCCTCGGCATTTTTTATCTTTTCACACGTTGCCGCCGAGGGCTTGTCCTCAATGGCTTTATCGGGCAGGCATATGCTTTCAACCTTGCAAAAGCGCCCCAGGCGCTTTTCGTATTCGGCGGCGGCACGCACGAAATAGTCTTCCTTAAACTTGCCCACGCTTATTATCTTTATTTTCATACGGCAGTCACCGCCTCGGACATTCCGTTTCGGTTCGCAACAAAAAGGGCTATGCTCTCCCCTATGCAAAAGCCCTCGTTTTCAAGGCTTTTCGCCACAGACGAAAACGCCGCCTCGGGGGTGTTGTTGTCACTGCTCAAATGCCCCAGGATTATGCTTCTTAAACTGCCCTCGCGCGCCAATCGCGCACACATTGCGCCGCACATTCTGTTCGACAAATGCCCCGCGTCCGACAAAATCCGCGCTTTAAGGTGCTGCGGATATGCCCCGTTTATAAGCATATTCTCATCGTGGTTGGCCTCTATCATCACCGCGCCGCACGGAAGCAGGCGGTCAAATATTTCGCGCGAAACCGTGCCGAGGTCGGTTGCCACGCCGCAATATGCGCCCCGCTCGCAAAATACCGCACCGATACTTTCGGCGGCATCGTGCGAGGTTTTAAACGGGGTTATAACGGTTTCCTTTATTTTAAACGGAACGTCTGCCGCTATGTAATGCACAAGCTCGGGCGGAATTTTGCCGATACCGCGTATCATCGCTTTCCACGTGCCGAGCGTGGCATACACGGGAATGTTGTGCCGCCGCGCCATAACGCCCACGCCCGATATATGGTCTATATGCTCGTGCGTTACCAAAAGCGCGTCAAGCTCGCTCGGCAATACGCCCGCCTTTTCAAGCTCTGCCTCCGCCGCTTTACCCGTAACGCCGCAATCCATAAGAATTGCGGCGTTTTGTGCTTTTATCAATATGCAATTTCCGCTGCTGCCCGAAAAAAGTGGGCGAATAGATATACCCTCGGTCATTTTTATCTCCTAATCAGCTTCAAAAATGCGTTCTATTTTTACCCCTACGGAGCGCAGTCTGCGCTCTATGTCGGAATAGCCGCGGTCAATATAATGCGGCGAGGAAATATACGTTACCCCCTCTGCCGCCGCGGCGGCAATTATCAGTGCCGCGCCCGCGCGCAGGTCTGTGGCGGTTACGTTGCCGCCGTGCAGTGCACCGCCGTTTATAACGGCGCGCTTGCCCTCGGTTGTTATATCCGCCCCGAGCTTTAACAGCTCGTCTATATACTGAAAACGGTTTTCCCACACGTCCTCCGTTACGGTGCTTTTTGCACCGACGGTGGAAAGCATTGCCACAATTTGCGGCTGTAAATCCGTGGGAAAGCCCGGATAAGGCATTGTTCGTACCGATACGCCGCGCATTTTGTCCGTTCGCTCCACGCGCACGGAGTCGTCATACTCGGTTATTCTTGTGCCCATTTCCTCAAGCTTGGAAACAAGGCAGTCCATATGCTTGGGGATAATGTTTCTCACAAGCACCTCGCCGCCGGTTGCCGCGGCAAGTAGCATAAACGTGCCCGCCTCGATTTGGTCGGGGATAATGCTGTAGCTTCCGCCGCGCATTTCCTCCACACCCGTTATACGTATCGTATCCGTGCCGGCACCGCGCACCCTTGCCCCCATTGCGTTCAAAAAGTTTGCCACGTCGACAATGTGCGGCTCGCGTGCGGCGTTTTCGATAACGGTTTTTCCCTTTGCCAAAACCGCCGCCAGCATTATGTTTATCGTTGCACCCACACTCACGGTGTCAAGATACACGTTTGCGCCCGAAAGCTCGCTTGCGCTTACTCTTACAACGCCGTTCTCCACGCAAAAATCCGCCCCAAGTGCAACAAAGCCCTTTTCGTGCAAATCTATCGGGCGCACACCGAAATTGCACCCGCCGGGCAATGCCACCTCCGCACGGGAAAGTCTGCCCAAAAGCGCACCCAAAAGGTAATAGCTTGCGCGCATTTTCCCCGCAAGCTCCTTCGGGGCAATGTGGGTTTTAATTCTTGTGGAATCCACCAAAATCGTTGTATCGTTTATAAACGTTATCTTTGCACCGAGGTGTACCAGCATTTCTATTACAAGGCGCACGTCCTTTATATTGGGAATATTTTCGATACGGCACACGCCGTTTACAAGCAAGGCTGCCGGAATGATTGCCACTGCGGCGTTTTTCGCTCCGCACACGGCAATTTCTCCGAAAAGGGGATTACCGCCGGTAATTTTAAGCTTTTCCAAATATAGCACCTCTTTTGCCGTTTTTTCTTTCGCCTGTGAAAAATTTACAGCACCTTATTGAGAAAATCTATCGTTCGGGGATTTTGCGGTCGCTCGAAAATTTGCTCGGGCGTGCCCTGCTCCAAAATAACTCCGCCGTCGATAAACACCACTCTGTCGGAAACCTCCCGTGCAAAGCCCATCTCGTGCGTTACAACAATCATTGTCATACCTTCGGCGGCAAGCTCTTTCATAACGGCAAGCACCTCGCCCACCATTTCGGGGTCAAGCGCCGAGGTCGGCTCGTCGAAAAGCATTATATCGGGGTTCATTGCAAGTGCGCGCGCTATTGCCACGCGCTGCTGCTGCCCGCCCGAAAGCTGATGCGGATATGCATTTGCCTTATCCGCAAGACCCACGCGCTCAAGAAGCTGCATTGCCCTGTCCTCCGCCTCGGCTTTGGTAAGCTTTTTAAGCTCCGTCGGGGCAAACATAATGTTTTTCTTAACCGTTAAATGCGAAAACAGGTTAAAGCTTTGAAATACCATTCCGATATTTCTCCTGACCGCGTTTATGTCCGTTTTTTTATCGGTAATGTCGAAATCGTCAACAACAATCGTTCCCGCCGTGGGCTCCTCCAAGCGGTTTAAGCACCTTAAAAAGGTAGACTTGCCCGAACCCGACGGACCGATTACGCAAACAACCTCGCCCTCTTTTACCGTTATGTCTATTCCGTTGATGACGTTTAATGTGTGAAAGCTTTTTTTCAAGCCTTTAACGATTACCTTGTCTTTCATAGTTAAATTTCTTCTCCAAATAGTTTGAAATTATCATCAATACAGATATTACCGCCAAATAATACGCCGCCACAATCAAATACGTTGCGAAAAATTGGTACGACTTGCCCACGTAAACCTTGGCGCGGTTTACAATCTCCGCCAAGCCTATTACCGAAAGAATGGACGTGTCCTTAACCGTTATTATGAACTGATTTACAAGAGACGGAATGGAAATCTTTATCGCCTGCGGCAAAACCACCTTTACCATCGTTTTCGACGAGCTTAACCCCAGCGAGCGCGCCGCCTCAACCTGCCCTTTGTTTACCGCGTCGATACCGCCGCGGAAAATCTCGGAAATGTACGCTCCCGCGTTAAGGCTTAATGTGACAAGCCCCGCGGTGTACGGCTCCATACGGAAGCCGTCGATAAAAATTGCCATAAGCTGCGGAATACCGAAATATACTATAAACGCCTGCACAAGCATGGGCGTGCCGCGGATAATCCACAAATACACTCTTGCAAGTGCCGAAAACACCGCAAAGCGCGAGCGGCGCATAATACACACGAAAAATCCTATTAAAAGACCTATAACCAATGATAAAAGCGATATTACCACGGTAAGCCTTATTCCGTCGGTCAAAAGAGGCGTTGCCTCATTCAACACTCTGTTAAAATCCATAGCTATCTCTCTCTTTAACGCCTGTCGGCAGTGATTTTGTTTTGTGAAATATGTCATAGTCTACGCACAAAACGGCGCAATGCGCCGCTTTGTGCGTAGAGCCTTATCAATATCCGTATTTTTGCAAAATAACGTCGTATTCTCCCGAGGCTTTTATGTTTTCAAGACCGCGGTTAAACATCTCTATAAGCTCGGGGCAAGTGCCCTTTCTTACGGCAAAGCCGTAGTAGCCGGGCTTTACAACATCGCCCACGGTTTTAAGCTTAAGTCCCGATTCCTTTATTGCCCAGCCGACAACGCTCTTATCCTCAAAGCAGGCAACGTTTGTTCCGCTTTCAACGGCGGTGTACATCGTGGGGGAGTCCTCGTAATATACTACATCAAAGCCGTATTCCTTTGAATATTGCTCCGTAATCTCCGCGGAGATGGTGCTCGTTTTAGCGGCAACGCTTTTGCCCTTAAGGTCGTCAAGCGATTGAATGTCGCTGTCGTTTCTTACAACCATTATTTGCCCGTCTTCAAAATATCCGTCGGAAAAATCAAAGGTTTTCTTTCGTTCGTCGTTTATCGTCATACCGGCAATCATCGCGTCCGCCTGACCCGACTGCACCGAACCCATAGCCGCGTCAAACCCCTCGTTTTTCATTTCGTAGGAAAAGCCCTGATCCTTTGCAATTGCCGCCAAAATGTCCATATCCAAGCCGATGTACTCGTTCGTTTCGGAATCGAGGAATTCAAACGGAGCAAACGAATTGTCCGACGAAATCTTGTAAACCTTTTTTTCTGCGTCGGACGCGCCCTTTTCATTGCCGCCCGCACCTTCGGAGCCGTTTTTCGCACAGCCCGCAAAAGATAACGTAAGTGCGACCGCGCACACGAATGCCAATAATTTTTTCATAATGTCAAATCCTTTCTCATTATATATTGTTAAACAACCTTTGCCATTATATCACATAAAATATATTTTTTCAATACAAAACCTTAAAATTCCGTTAAAACCCGCGCCCCGAAAATACGACGCAAATTTCTCCCTCGTGCCGTAAGGCACATATCGCATTGCAAAGCAATATATCGCGCCACAGGCAT
>CAZIQC010000069.1:0-6442 GCA_964541335.1 uncultured Oscillospiraceae bacterium | reverse complement strand
TGAAAAGGAAAAAAACAAGAATTTTCGCTTTACGCTTACCACCAACGGTATGCTGCTTGACGACGAGGTTACGCAATTTTGCAACCGCGAAATGCACAACGTGGTATTAAGCCTTGACGGGCGGCGCGAAATTCACGACAAATACCGCGTCGACTACAGCGGCAACGGAAGCTGGGATAAAATTGTGCCCAAGTTTCAAAAATTTGTAAAAGAGCGCGGCGATAAGGAATATTATATTCGCGGAACCTTTACACACAACAATCCCGATTTTCTCAAGGATATAAAAGCTATGCTCGACCTCGGGTTCAGGAAGCTGAGTATGGAGCCGGTTGTTGCCGCTCCCGAGGATAAGGTTGCACTCACCGCGGAGGATATGCCCGTTATAAAGCGCCAGTATGAGGAGCTTGCCCGTCTTATGCTTGAATATGACAAGAATGAAGACCCGTTTGTGTTTTACCACTATATGCTTGACATAAAGGGCGGTTCGTGTATCTATAAGCGGATTTCGGGCTGCGGCTCCGGCACGGAATATATGGCGGTTACGCCGTCGGGCGATTTATATCCGTGTCATCAATTTGTCGGGAAAGACGAATTTAAAATAGGCAACGTGTTTGACGGTGTGCAAAAAAAAGAAATTTGCGCCTCCTTTGCGGCGTGCAATATTTACACGCGTGAAAAGTGCCGCACCTGTTGGGCAAGGCTTTATTGCTCGGGCGGGTGTGCGGCAAACGCATATAATGCCACAGGCTCGGTAAACGGGGTTTACGAATACGGTTGCGAGCTGTTCAAAAAACGTATGGAATGTGCAATCGCGCTTGCGATAATAAAAGAAACCGGCGGTCTCATATGAATATGAATACGCCGATATATGATTTTGTAAGCGAATATATAAGCAAATCACCCGTGCGGCTTCATATGCCCGGGCACAAGGGGGAGGCATTTCTCGGTCTCGAGCCGCGCGATATAACCGAGCTGTTCGGCGCGGACGAGCTGTATTCCCCGCACGGCATAATTTACGAAAGCGAGCGAAATGCCGCGCGCATATTCGGGGCAAGCACATTTTATTCGGCGGGCGGCTCCACGCTTTGCATACAGGCAATGGTACAGCTTTTGTGCGCATATGCAAAAAGTCGGCAAAAAAAGGCGCGTATTCTTGCCGCACGCAACGCACATAAGGCATTTGTAAACGCCTGCGCGCTTTGCAATGCCGAGGTTGACTTTTTTGCGGGCGGCGGTATTTCCTACTGCGAGTGCGGCATTTCGGCGGAAAATTTGGAGCAAACCCTTAAAAACGGTGACTTTTGCGCGGTGTATATCACAAGTCCCGACTATCTCGGAAATGTGGCGGACATTGCCGAAATATCGGCGGTTTGCCGGCGGCACGGCGTTTTACTTGCGACAGACTGTGCGCACGGAGCGTATCTGAAATTTTTGCCGCAATCGCAATATCCCACGGACTTGGGCGCGGATATATGCTGTGCTTCCGCACACAAAACGCTTCCCGTGCTGACGGGCGGCGCATATTTGCACATATCGCACTCCGCCCCGCCTTTTTTCAAAGAAAATGCGCGGCGCGCAATGGCAATTTTCGGGTCGAGCAGTCCGTCGTATTTAATATTGCAGTCGCTCGATTTGTTTAACTCGCACGCCTCGAAATTTATTGCGAAGAGTGCAATCGCAACAAAGCGAATGAGCGCGCTTCGCGCCGAGCTTGAAAGGCTTGGGATAAAATGTATCGGCAACGAGCCGATGAAATTAACCCTTTGCCCGAAAAGCATCGGCACGGACGGGATTGCCTTTGCACGGCATTTGATAAAAAACAACATATATCCTGAATATTACGACCCCGATTTTACGGTGCTTATGCCCTCTTGCTTTAACACCGAAAAAGATTTAAAAAAGCTTTTCTCGGCTATTCTTTCCGTACCGAAAAAAGCCCCCGATGGAAGTGCACCGCCGCGCGTGCATATACCGCGCCGCGGTATGGATATGCGCGGTGCGACCCTTTGCGAAAGCGAACTGTTGCCGATTGGAAAATGTATCGGCAAAATATGCGCCGCCGACGGGGTTTGCTGTCCGCCGGCGGTTTGTATTGCTTTGCCGGGAGAAATTATCGACAAAGATATTGCCGATGTCTTTAGCTATTACGGCATAAAGGAATGCCGCGTCGTAAAGGATTAAAAAGCATAATTAACGCCCCAAAAAGCGCAACCGACCCACCGCCGAACCGGCGGTGGGTCGGTTTAAATTCGTTTTATTTTCCGAGAAGCTCACACTCTCGTTTTGCGGAAAAAACTTCCTTGACAGGCCGTGCCTTTTTAAGCAAAGTCGAAGCAATACCTAAACTTGTTTTTACCTCAGTACCTCGTCAATAATCTGCTTCATCTGCTTATTATTGATTTGAGTTTTAAAACGGACTTTATAACCGTCTTGTTCAAGCATATCAAAAAACAATTCGGCACATTTTATTTTTGCCTTTTCCGTGCCGCGCAGCTCCGTCTTATTTTCCACATCTTTTGTTTCAACAATAACATTGAGTTCCTTTTCTCCCGAGATATGAGTTACAACGTACATAAAATCGGGGCTGTACGTTCCACCCGCAACGGTGGGAATGGCAATACTGCTTCTCGGTATTTTACCGTATACCGTCACAGATTCAATATCCGAGGTTATGTTTTGTTTTTCCAAGGGCGAATCGTACGCATAAGAATCATACAGATACTTGTCGCTTGGTGTACCCGCCGCGATTTTTGTACCTATACGACCTTGCGCAATATCCGTTCTCGGTGTACCGTCAGCATAAGTAAGCGCGGTTTCTATTGAGGTAACAAAACTCTTTTTATAGTGAAAATGCCCTTGCAGATGAGCAATTTTCCAATCATAAAACTCTCTGCAAAATACAGCTGCCGTACTTTCATTGATATAATCACAATCGATGTTTCCGTGTTTTTTTACGTATTTACACATAGCCTTGTGCATAACGGTAAGCGGGATATTCGCAGTATACATAATCCGCTTTAAAAATTCATTGTAGGCGATAGGACGAGAAATCGTATATTGTACACCTACTCCCGCTTCGGTAAACATTTGTAAGCCGTCACCGCGGACAATGTCACGTTCACTGTTTAAAACAACTCCGGTAAAAATGCCCGGTTTCTCAAGAATTTCCAAAATTACCGTATCAAGCGTATCGTTGAGTTCGCTATCATAATACAACAAATACCTTTGGTTAATTTTCTCCCAAAGCTCTTTCATTTCGTTAAAAACACCTTTTCTGATTTTAACAGGCTTGCTTTCCGACTTATTTCTGTCTTTAACTTTTCCCGCGGCAAGCCCTGCGGCAAAATCGGGATATTCATCAAGGAATTGTTCGCGTGTTTCAATATTGATATTATATCGTCTGTCAATATACTTTTTCGCTCGCAACTCATCATAAAGATCGTCGGGGGTAGCTCCGAGTTTTTTTGCAACTCTCTGCAAATCTTCCTCACTGATTGTTGCGGCTTGAGGTATTTCACCGTTAATTTGTTCGACAAGTCGCGTTGCAAAATCGGCTTCGGTAAAATCGACAATATAGTTAAGCGTAAACTCCTCGTTGGCTATACGATTACCGTTTTCGTCAACGGGCAAACGCAAGCCTCGTCCAACCTCTTGAAGCTTCCCTGTTTCGCTTCCGCTTGAACGCAATTTGGCGATAGTGAATACGTTGGGATTATCCCAGCCCTCCTTTAACGTCCATTTTGAAAATAAGAAGCGCAAGGTGTTATAACCTCCGTCCGAATTTTTTATTGCCAGCAACTTCTTTTTTTCATGAAGAATCGTATTTACCTGTTGAGCAATTTCTTCATCACTGTCGCTATTGTCCTGAGCAAAATATCCGGCGTGACATGCCGAAATATCGGCAAGACTTGCCTCCAAATACTCGCGATAAATTGCCTCGTGTTCATCCAACTCGGTAATCATTTTTTCAACAGCTTCTTTAAGCAATCTCTCAAACGCTTCCGATAGGTATGGCTTTTTGCCCTCGTCATCGGCACGATAAGAGGTAATATCATCAATAAAAAAGAGTGCAAGTGTTTTGATTTTGAAAGTTCTGTTAAAATTCTCTCGCTCGGTTTCAAAATGGCGTTGCAATGCAAGCCTTACCATTTCTTCTTGATAAGACGTCATATAAATATCAACATCCAATTCCTCGCCGACTGTTTTTGTAACACCGTTTGAAAAGGTTACGGAAGCGGCATTTATCTCTTTTACGGTAACGCCTTCAAATGCATCCGTAATAACAGAAAGCGAATCATCGGGATATAATGTAAAAGCTTTAGCCTCCTCGTTTTGCTTTTTATATTGCATGGTTACGGAGGTTTTGCTTGCAACACGCAAAATCTTTACTTTTTCCGCCCTTTTTGACGGTGGATTGAAATGCTCCTTTGCCACGCCCTTAATCAATCCTTGGTTAAATGAAGCACAAGCATTCAAATCATAAAGTAAATTTTGATAATCTTTAACCGTTATTTTGTTTGCACCTTTGCCCGACGTTGTTTCGGGAAATGTTGCGCCAAAGCGTATTACACATTGAGGCTTAATTTCCTCCGCAATAATTTTATACGATTTTTGTTCACGAGAAAATCTATGCGGCTCGTCTATAAAAACAATGGGTTTCGTTGCACGAAGAGCGTCAAAAGGGCGATAAAAGCCCTCCGCTCCGTAACCGTAATCATCACGGCTCAACATACCATTGGCACGAACGGTAAGCAGTTGCATATTCACCAGCAGCACGTAAATTTTCCTTTTATTTTGGCAAGAACCTTTCACGAAATCACTGACCGCACTCGGGAAATACAAGCGTCCCTTTTTCTTTGTTTTCGGTGCATCCAAAACTCCGACTTCCATATCCGCGTCGTATCCGCAAGCGTCGGAAAAATGCCTGCGAGCATATCCGTCTTGCAAAAATTGCGCGGTTCCGGCTTTAATCGCAAGAGAGGGCACAGCAATAATAAACTTATTGAAGCCGTATCTCTTGTGTAATTCATACATCGTCTTGGTATAAACGTAAGTTTTGCCGGTACCTGTTTCCATTTTAACATCAAGATTCAAACAGTCGTCTACAGAGCTGTTTCTTCGGTATTCGGCAGGAATATCCGCTTGTATCGCACGAATGTTGCTTGTTATTTTAGGGTCGTTTTGCGGAATATGCGGATTTTCGTAAAACTGCACGGGAGATGTGCACGGCACACCGTCAAATACGGCGCATATCGCGTCAATCGCTTTTTGTTGATGCGGTAATCCTTGTTGTAAAATAAGCTCCATTTTTTGTCCTCTTTAATAACGAACGTCAAAATTAACGTTGAGATTTTTAATATCTTTTAACCGTTTTAAGTTGTTTTTCAGGGTTTCAAGCTCCGTCCAAGTGAAGCTGTAACCGAAAATCACAATATTTTCGGGATTGAACGACCCGTCCGTTTCATATTTTACAAGCATGGCGTCAATTGCCTCTTTGGTTAAATTCCCGGTAATCAAATACAAGTGCTTGCCGATATAATAAGCTTCATAATCGGCAAAGGCAAGCTTTTCGGGCGTTGTCGTCAAGCCGTAGCCGTCACGAAGAATCCATGTGGAAAGAACGGTTGAAAGTCCGAATTCGTCAAGCATATTGCTTGCAAGCATACCGTATTCGTCAGCGTCAAATTTCTCAAGCTTATCAAGAGTATCTTGCGGTGGCTCTGCCAGCGTATAATGTCGAAATCCCAAGTCAAGCTTGCTTAAGGGGTATTCTTTTTTTATTTTTTCGGCAGCCCGTATGATACGTTCCATTCCCAATTCATCAATGGTTTTTATACCATAGCTGTTATTTTTCATTTCCTCGGGCAGTTGCACGGCTATATAATTTCGAGTGCCGCCATCAAGAAGATTTGCCTTTAAAACAGCGTGCGCGGTTGTTCCCGAGCCTGAGAAAAAATCCAACACCGTAATGTTATCCGGCAATAATTCCAATAAAGAGTTAATCAGTGCTGTGGGCTTGGGAAAATCAAATAAATTTTTATCTATAATTTCTCCGATTTCTTTTGTTGCATTATCATTTGAAAATTTATTGTCCACAAAAGCAACGGAACTCAACTTTTTATTACGATCGATCTGCTTTACACAATAATCGTTTCCGTTCTTTGCTATTTTTGCCTTGTAATATGTTTTTGTATAAATACGCGGTCTTTCTTTCCCGTTCTTTATAACCACAAAACCGTTTGCATAGCCAAAATCAAATTTTGCTTTACTCCAACGCCATACCCAATCCTTTGCGTTATGATGTCCCGCGTGTCGTGCATTGTGTTTTTCAGGATCTCCCCCGGGATAAAAGGTCTGTCCATCCGCTTCAATTTTGAAGTCCATGGCGGGATTATACCACAGTGAATCATAATCAAGAGTTTGATTTAATTTGTAGGGACCT
>CAZIQC010000068.1:0-6485 GCA_964541335.1 uncultured Oscillospiraceae bacterium | reverse complement strand
GCTTGAGGAAATTACAAATTCGTTTACCGGAGTTGAAAAATCGTATGCAATACAGGCCGGGCGCGAGGTGCGCATAATGGTTAAGCCCGAGCAGATTAAAGACAACGATATGGAATTTGTTGCAAGAGAAATTGCGAAAAAAATAGAAAGCGAGATGGAATATCCCGGACAGATAAAGGTAAATCTTATCAGGGAAACACGCTCGACAGACTATGCAAAGTAAAGCGGTGCGGCAAGAGCAGCCGTAGCCGTAAAAGGGGGTGTAAATTTATTTTACACCCCCTTTATTTAAAGAGGGATTGACATTTATGAAAGTTTTGTTTATAGGAGATATTATGGGGCGTTGCGGTCGCGACGCCGTGTTTGAGCTTTTGGCGGATATTAAGGACAAATACAAAATAGATTATACCGTTGCCAACGGGGAGAACGCCTCGGGCGGCTTGGGTATGAACGAAAAGGGCTACAGCGAGCTTACGCGCGCCGGGGTAGACTTTTTTACGATGGGTAATCACACATTTTCGAAAAAAAGCATAACCGCCCTTTTCGCACGCGGCGAAAGCATTGTGCGCCCGGCAAATATGCCCGTCGGCACTCCCGGAGAGGGTATGGCTATAGTAAACACCCGCTCAGGTCATAAAATTGCGATTATAAATCTTATCGGAAGAATTTATATAGACGAAAGCAACCCCTCCCCCTTTGAAACGGCGGCGGCGTTGGTAAAAAAAGCAAGGGAGCGCACCAACATAATTTTGGTTGACTTTCACGCGGAGGCAACAAGCGAAAAGGAAGCTCTCGGCTATTTTTTGGACGGAAGCGTAAGTGCCGTTGTCGGCACGCACACGCATATACAAACGGCGGACGAGCGAATTTTGCCGCACGGCACCGCATATATTACGGATCTCGGACGAACAGGTGCGATAAACAGCGTGCTCGGGCTTGACATTGCCGCCTCGCTTGCGAGGTTTTCGGAATTCGACGGGAAAAAGCCGCCGTTTAAGGTGGCGACGGGGCGCGCCCGCCTTTGCGGAGCGATAATAGATATCGACGAGCAGACGGGGCTTTCGAAAGGAATTGAGAGAATATGTGTGTCACAAAAATAAACGGAATATATTTAAACCAAAGCCCGCTTGCGCCTTTTAAAAAAACCGTGCACGGATTTACGGCACGCCTCGGCGGCGTAAGCCGCGGCGCATACGAAAGCCTGTCGATGAGTCCGCGGCGCGGCGATGACCCGTCGTGCGTGCGGGAGAACGAAAAGCTCCTTGCCGCCGCGCTCAAGCTTGACTTGGGAAAGCTTACCTCCACTCTTCAGGAGCATACCGCCACCGTGCGTATCGTGCACAAGGACGATGTGGGGCGCGGCGTTTCAAAGCCGTGGGACGGCGGCGTTGACGGAATAGTCACACAGCTTCGCGGCGTTCCGCTTTTGTGCTACAGCGCAGATTGCGTGCCCATTCTTTTTTACGCAACCGATATAGAGGCAATTGCCGCCGTGCACGCCGGCTGGCGCGGAAGCGCGGCAAAAATCGTCATAGAAACGGTGCGTATTTTAACATCGCTCGGTGCGAGAGCAGAGCATATATATGCCGCAATAGGACCGTGTATCGGAAAATGCTGTTACGAGGTTTCCGAGAATGTGGCGCGTCGCTTTGACGAAAGCACGTATTTAAAAAAGCCGAACGGGAAATATATGCTTGACTTGGCACGGGAAAATTTATTGCAGCTTACGCAATGCGGTGTTCCTGCGGAAAATGCCTCTCTTTCGGGCATATGCACCGCTTGCAGAAACGACTTGTTTTTTTCGCACCGCGCACAGGGCGGAAAAAGCGGAACACTGGGTGGAATAATATGTATGAGGTAATTATGAAAAAGAAATTTCTTCTGAAAACAATTTCACTGTTATGTGCGGTGCTTTTGCCGCTGTGCGGTTGCGGCAAAAAAAACCCCGCCGCAAAAAAAAATGCCGCCGCAAATGAGATAAAGCTTCAAATGCAAACCGTTAAAACACTCAATCCCATCACCGCGGAAAATGCCGCCGCACGGGAGATTTTGTCGCTTTGCTACGAACCGCTTTTCGAAACGGATGCTTCCGCACAGCCCGCCGGAGTGCTTGCAGAAAGCATATCCGTGTCGGACGACGCGAAAAGTGCGATAATTGTTTTAAAGGACGGCGTGCTGTGGCACAACGGAAAAAAGCTTACGGCGGTCGATGTGGAATATACCGTCAACAAAATAAAATCGGCGGAGAGCAGTGTATATGCCGACTGCGTCAAATATATCGAAAGCGTAACCGCCGCAAGCGATAACACTGTAAAAATCGAGCTTTCAAGACCGTACGCACAGCTTGCACATTCTCTGTGGTTTCCCGTTATTCCGCACAGCGAGGAAAATATCGAGGAAAAAATCGTGGGAACGGGTGCGTACAGGGAGGAAGAATATATATCGGCGGCAGAGCTTCGGCTTACCGCTTTCGACAAATGGCACGGCGGGAGCGCCGCAATAAAAAACGTGTGCGTGTATCTGATGCGCGACGCGCAAACGGCGGGCGCGGCTTTTTCCTCCGGCGTTATCGATGCCGCAACGATCCGCGAGTACAACGTTTACGAAAACGCCCTGAAAAACAATATGCGCACCGCGTCGATTATAGGTTGTCAGCTTGAATATATGGCATTTAACCATAATTGCGGCTTTTTTTCTTCGGCGAATGTGCGCCAGGCGGTTTCCTGCGCGGTTAATCGCACCGAAATTGCGCAGGCGTGCTATCGCGGCGAGGCGGCGAATTCCGTTCTGCACCCGAGCTTGTCGGCTCTCGGTGCGAGCGCCGCAACTCAGTACAGCATAGAAAACGCGCAAGAGCTTATGTTTTACGACGGCTATGCCGTCAATTCCGAAAGCGGTATCCTTACAAAAGAAAACGGCGAAACGGCGTCTTTTAAAATAATTGTAAACAAGGATAATACCGTGCGCGCGGATGCGGCGGCAAGCATTGCGGCACAGCTTGCCGAGGCGGGCTTTTCCGTAACCGTGGAGGAGCTGGATTTTGACGAATATTCGCGCAGAATTTCGCAAGGCGCATTTGATGCATACCTCGGCGGTGTTTGCCCCGCAAATTTGCTTGACTGGGAATTTTTGCTCGGAAAGAACGGTGCACTCAATACCTACGGATATTCAAGCGACTATATGGAAATAGCTTTGGCGGCATTGGCGGCAGCACCGTCGGAAACGTCGATTATGCAATCCGCCGCCACGATAGACGAAATTTTTATGCGCGAACAACCCATATGCACAATAGCCTATATGCCCGAGCTTTTACTCGCAAGCGACAAAATAAAGGGAAACCTTTTTCCCAAAATGCGTTCTCCCTACGCAGGCGTATATATGTGGGAAAATTAAGCTGTTTTTAAGCTTGGCGCGCTACTATTGCAGAAAGAGGTGTTTTGTATGCGTATACTTGTGGTTGAAGATGAGCGCTATCTTGCGGACGCGCTGTCGCACGTTTTATCGCGCAACAATTACGGTGTAGACACCGTTTATGACGGCGAAAGCGGCTACGACAACGCGGCAACCGGACTGTACGACGTAATAATCCTCGACATAATGCTTCCCAAGCTTAACGGACTTGAGCTGCTTCGTCGACTGCGCAAGGAAAAAATAAAAACGCCGGTCATTCTGCTCACCGCCAAAAGCGACATTGCCGACAAAATAGCCGGCTTGGACAGCGGCGCGGACGATTACCTTGCCAAGCCGTTCGACTCGGGCGAGCTTATGGCGCGTATTCGCGCAATAACCAGGCGCGGTGAAATAGATACCGAGGAAAATAAAATTGTTTTCGAGGATATATCTCTTGACCCCGACTCTATGAAGCTTTACGGGCAAACGCGCGAGGTCTCTTTGACCAAGCGCGAGTTTGATATGCTCGAATACCTTATAATAAACAAAAACCGCGTTATAAAAAAAGAACAGATGATTGACCGCCTCTGGGGCTTTGATTCCGAAGCCGAGGCAAATCACGTGGAGGTTTATATATCCTTTATCAGGAAAAAGCTCGGCTTTGTGTCGAATACGGTTGTAATAAACACGGTGCGCGGCATAGGCTATAAGCTCGAAAAAAGCAACGGGTAGGTGTGATATATGCTCAAAAGCTTACGTAACAGAATGCTTCTTATAAATATGGTCAGCACGTTTTGCCTACTTTTGGTATCCTTTTTTGTAATTTTTGCGGTTACGTATTCAAGCGTGCAACGCGATATAGACCGAAACCTCTTTCGTGCGTTTTCAATGCACCGTCCCGCAGTTGCACCCGACGAGGGAAAGCCGTCCCCGTTTTCGGGACAACCGCACGAAAGCACGGGCGTGCCCGAGGAACGCCGCCTCGGCGACATACGCAATTTCTCGGTTGTTGTTTTTGAAGACGGAACCGTTGAAACAGATTCTCTTTTCGGCGAAAACAGCGAGGTATACCGCTCTGTTGCGGAATATGCGGCACAAAAGAGCGAAACCGAGGGACGCTTTAAAAGCGAGGACGTTTACTGGCAGTACGACACACGCATTATCGGCAGCGGCGCACGGCTTATCGCCTTGGCGGACGTTACCGCGGAATATGCAATGCTTGTGCGCTTTGCGGTAAGCTTTGCGCTGTGCGCCGTGCTGCTTCTTGTACTTATATTCTTTTTCAGTCTTTTTTTCGCCAACCGAGCAATGCGCCCGGTAAGCGAGGCCTGGGAAAAGCAAAAACGCTTTGTGGCGGACGCCTCGCACGAGCTTAAAACGCCGCTTGCCGCAATAAACGCCAGCGCGGATGCCGTGCTCGCAAATTCCGAAAGCACCGTTTCGGAGCAGAAAAAATGGCTTTGCCATATAAAGAGCGAGGCACAGCGGCTGTCACAGCTTACAAACAATTTGCTTTTTATGGCACGAATGGACGCTCGCTCGGAAATCCCGACCGAAAACGTTAATCTCTCGGAAACGGCTGAGGAGGTTGCGCTTAATTTCGAGGCAACGGCATTTGAGCGCGGAATACGACTTGAATACTTTGCCGACATAAACGCCGTCGTCAAAGGAGATAAAAACGAGCTGTACAGACTTATCGTTATTTTGCTTGACAATGCCGTAAAGTATTCGCCCAACGGCGAAACCGTGACCGTAACCGTAAAAAAAGAAAAAAAATATATTCTTTTGTCCGTTCACAATACGGGTTCACCCATACCTCCCGATAAGCGGGAAAAGATTTTCGACCGCTTTTATCGTGCCGATGAATCGCGCACGGGCAACAGCTACGGACTGGGGCTTGCAATGGCGCGGGAAATCGCAACGCGGCACGGCGGAAAAATTTGGGTTGAAAGCGACAAAGAAAGCGGCACCGTGTTTTATGTAAGGCTTGACGGTGTTTCCGTTAAAAACTAATCACAAAGAGAAGCCTCCCTCATACAATGGTATTGGGCACAATGTGCCGAAACCATTGTATGAGGGAGGTTCTTTTATGGAGGAAAAGCTTAACGGCTCTTTCGGCTGTAAAGAAAAGGTGTGTATACAAACGGATAAGGTATACGATTCGTGCAGGAGCAAGGAATGTATAGAGTGTATGCGCGTGTACCTTACGGAAACCGGGCAAGCTCTGCTTGACACCGCGCTTGACGTAAAATGCAGGAAATCCGAGGTTATATGGGTGTTTACCGATGTGGAAAAAATGCCGTTTAACCGCGGCTATTACACCGTTGACCTTAATTTCTTCTTCCGCATAACGCTCGATGTTTACACGGGTGCGTCCCGTCCCGTCACAATTGAGGGTGTGGCAACCTTTAACAAAAAGGTTGTGCTTTTCGGCAGTGAGGGCAGCGCAAAAATTTTCACATCAAAATTCAAGGAGGACAGCTTCGATCCTCAGCTTTGGCAAAAAACAAATATGCCCAAGGCCGTGGTAGAAGTTGTCGACCCGATTTGCCTCGGGGCAAAAATTGCCGAGCCGTCCGACGGGTGCTGTCGCTATACGGAAGACGATGCCGATGTGTGCAACATACCCGATTGCGTGCGCCGCGTTTTCGACGACCGCTTTACCGAAAAGCGTGACGGGGTGCGTCGTGTGTACATATCTTTGGGCTTGTTTACGATAATAAAGCTTGAACGCAACGTACAGCTTCTTATTCCGGCGTACGATTTTTGCATACCCGACAAGGAGTGTGTGGCAAGTACACCCGACGACCCGTGCGAAATGTTTGCGAATATAAGCTTCCCCGTAGACGAGTTTTTCCCACCCGTTGAAGATTGTATGCCGCAAGACACCCCCTGCTGTTGCGACAACGACGCCTGACACCACACAAAGGGGCTGTAAAAAAACAGCCCCGAAAAAAGGACTACAAATCCGCCGAAAAAGGTGGGCTTGTAGCCTTTTTTGTGGTATAATGTAATTGATGAAAAAACAATATAACACACCAATATATAATACCACATATCAATTAAAATTACCACTGGAAATTGAAAAAATAATA
>CAZIQC010000067.1:0-6496 GCA_964541335.1 uncultured Oscillospiraceae bacterium | reverse complement strand
GGTGCGCACAAAACCCATCGATGAGGCAACCTCCGCCGTAAACGTAAGCGTGCTTCCGTCCTCGCTTACATAATATTCTCCCAAATACACGTCATTTTTTACAAGCAGTCCCGTGCCGACGAAATATGCAAGCAAAATTGCCGCAGTCGTTAAAAGAGTTATGACAAAAATCCGTATGCATTTTTTCATTTTCCGCTCCTCCTTTGACGGTTTTTTCTTTTATTTTATCATTGCGGGGACGAATGTCAAGCCGAATTTAAAAGTTTTTGTTGACCTTTTTTCCCGAATTATATATACTGTAATTATCAATTTATCGAAACGGAGATATTCTGTATGGATTTACGTAAATTTTCGGACAGTGCAAATACATATTCGCCGTCAATCCTGTGGGATTGGTGCGCAAATCCCACCCCGCGCGAAATTGATACCGCGCTTTCCTCCTTTGCAGAGATGGGCTTTGCCCGCGTTTACATACGCCCCACCGAGGATATGGCGGTAAAATACCTGTCGGAGGATTTTTTCGAGCTGGTGCGCACGGCGGCGCGCCGCGGCGCAAGATATAACATTGCCGTGTGGATATGCGACGAATGCGGCTCTTCGAGCGGCACGGGCGGCGGCGAGGTAACAAGCGTTGCCGATTATCGTATGCGAAAAATCACGCGCGCCCCCGTAAAGGACGACTTGCCCGCGGGCGAGCTTAAGGACGAAAACGGAGAGTATGCCTATCTTTTGCAAGACGCCTGCGACGAAAGCTCGGCACTGCGCGGCGGCTTTGCCGCCGATATTACCGACCCCTTCGTAACTGAATGTTTTATCGAGGCAAGCTATGCCGAATACATCCGCAAATGCGCCCGCTTTATCGGGCACGAGCTTCGGGGCTTTTGCACGGCTGTTCGTCTGCCCGAGGGGCTTTTGTATTCAAAAGCCGTGTTTTCGGAGGGATACACCGCGGCGGAGCTTTTTGAAAACGTCGCCGCAAAAACAGCATATTTTACAAGCTTTAACAACGCCCTGTGCAAAAGCTTTACTGACAAGCTGCAAAATTTCTGTCACCGACACTCGCTTTCGTTCGGTGCGGGCGTGGCGGGCAATGCCCTTATCGGCAGACAGTTGTCGTACATAGCGTCCGACAATCCGTATGTCGACTTTTCGGGAAGCGTTGAGGATATAATGCAGCTTAAAATGCTGTGCTCGGTTGCGGCTCAATTCGAAAAGCGGTGTGTGGCACGCGTCGGCACAAGCTCGTTTGCGGGCTGTTCGGAAATATACGGTCTTGCGCTTTCGGCAATAATGCTCGGCGCAAACGAAATATGCCTTTGCCGTGCGTCGTCCACGCTTTCGGGCAGGCACAAATACGAGGAGGGTATTCTCGCCCTTTCGCCCGAGGGTATGCGCGAAATGTCGGCAAGAATTTCGCGTGCGCTGTCGCTTGTGAACAATACGCGCCCCGCGGCGGACATTCTTTTAATATATCCTTCTTGCGCGATAAGTGCCGCCACCGCCGCCGAAAGAGAAAAAATCATCTCCGATTTTTCAAGCGGAGTACACACACTGCTCTCGCAGGGCGTTTCCTTTCATATTGCGGACGAATACAACCTTGCGCAAAATTCCGCCGTGCAAGACAATACCGTCAGGATAGGGCGCTGTGCGTACGGCACGCTTCTTTTGCCGAATGCGGCACCTCTGTGCGACACCACTTATCGCCTGTGCGAAAGCAGCGGCGCAAGCATATGCGCCGTGGGCAATGCCTTTGCCGCCGCCACCGTTTTCCCCGACTATGCCGCCTTTGCCGCGGATAATCGTTTAAAAGCCTTTCACCTTGAGGGAGATGTAATCGTAACCGCCGCCACGGACGGCGAAGCCGCCTATGCCTTCGTCACAGCCGAAAGCGACACCCGCATTTTCCGCACGGACGGTCTTTTCATTGCCGATTTTTCCGACGGGGAAATTTATCGCTTCACCGGCGAAAAGGCACTGCTCAAAAAAGGCGAAAGCGCCGCACTTATATCGTCTGCCGCAATTTATGCCGACGACGCACCGCCCGTTGCGGGCAATCTTGAGATGGTGTGCGCCGCACGCGAAAAAGAGCTTGCCACAAGCCTTGTTTCGCGCGATGAAAACATTCTTCCCTTAAAAAAGGTAAATGCCTGCTTCGGGAAAAAGGCATATCGCGAAAGCAATATCGACGACCTGCGCGCCACATTCTACTCCCTGCCCGAGGGTGAATCGGTTAAGCTTAAATTCCCGTTCTACGTAAAATCCGCAATGCGTATTTCCGCTTATTTCGAAAATGCGGACGACATAGCCGTTCTTTTAAACGGCAAGCCGCTTCCCGCACGCAGTCCTGCAAGCAAGGACGGGCGCTTTTCCGGGTGCGACGTATCGTCGCTTCTTTCCGTCGGGAAAAACACGTTTTCTCTCGAATACAAAAAGCACAGCAGCTACAGCCGCAGTGTCGCGGGACTTAACGGTGGCTATTTGTCGGCATTTGCCGACACCTCGCTTGAGCCGGTGTATCTGTGCGGTGATTTTGCCGCCGAAGAAGACACCGTTTCCCCGCCCGATGGCATCGACGGCGGGCTTGACAACTACTACGGCGCGCTGACATATGCCTGCACTCTTCCCGAAAGCAAGCTTCGCGGAAAAAGCCTGACCGTTGACGGTCGCTTTGACATTTGCAAAATACACGTCGGGCACAGAGAAAAGCTTTATTTCACGCACAACCCGTCGTTTGAGCTGTTTGACATAGATTGCGGCACAAGCGCGATAATTACCGTGTACAATACGCCGCACAACCTTTTTAAGAAATTTAACGCCCCTCCGTTGCCCTTCGGAATAAACGGCGTGTTTATCGAACGTTTTTGCGAATAATTTTTCCACCGCAAAAAATAAAGCAAGGTTTTTTCCGCCGCCGCCTTGACAAAGCTTTTAAATGCTTGTTATAATAAAGGTGGTGTGCCGCCGTGCATACGTAATTTAAGACAAAGGATGAATAAATATGGAACAAAACAGGCAAAAATATATATCCCCGTTTTCCACACGCTACGCAAGCGAGCAAATGCAATACATTTTTTCGGAGGAATTTAAGTTTAAAACTTGGCGCAGACTGTGGATTGCCCTTGCCAAGGCAGAGCGCAAAATGGGGCTTGACATAACCGAGGAGCAAATTGCCGAGCTTGAAAAATATAAGGACGACATAAATTTCGACGTGGCGCAAGCGCGCGAAAAAGAGGTGCGCCACGACGTTATGAGCCACGTTTACGCATACGCCAAGCAGTGTCCCAAGGCAGAGCCGATAATTCACCTCGGCGCAACAAGCTGCTACGTGGGCGACAATACCGATGTGTATATAATGAAAGAGGCGGCGCTTCTCATCGTAAAAAAAGCGGCACAGGTTATAAAAAACCTTGCCGAATTTGCCGACAAATACAAGGCGCTTCCCTGTTTGGCATACACGCACCTTCAGCCGGCACAGCTTACCACCGTGGGCAAGCGCGCCACACTGTGGATGTATGAGCTTGCGATGGACATTGAAGAAATGGAAAACCGCATTGCCAAGCTTAAAATGCTCGGCTCTAAGGGAACAACCGGCACACAGGCAAGCTTTATGGAGCTTTTCGGCGGAGATGAGGCGAAAATAAAAGAGGTGGAGCGCCTTATCGCCGAGGAAATGGGCTTTTCCGAGTGCGTGCCCGTGTCGGGACAAACATATTCGCGAAAGGTGGACGCTTATTTCTTGTCCGTGTTGTCGGGCTTCGCGCAAAGCGCCTATAAATTTTCCAACGATTTGCGCCTGCTTCAATCCTTTGAAGAGGTTGAAGAGCCGTTCGAAAAAAACCAGATAGGCTCGTCGGCAATGCCGTATAAGCGCAACCCGATGCGCTCGGAAAGAATATCCGCACTTGCGCGCTACGTTATTTGCGATTCGCTCAATCCCGCATTTACGGCAGGCACGCAATGGTTCGAACGCACGCTGGACGACTCGGCAAACAAGCGCATAAGCGTTGCCGAAGCTTTTCTTGCGGTGGACTCCATTCTTAACATATATATAAACATCACGCGCGGGCTTGTCGTTTACGACAAGGTTATAACCCGCCGCGTAATGGAAAAGCTTCCGTTTATGGCTACGGAAAACATAATGATGCAAGCCGTAAAAAAAGGCGGCAACCGCCAAGAGCTGCACGAAAGACTGCGCGTACATTCACACGCGGCGGCGGCACGCGTTAAGTCCGAGGGCAAGGAAAACGACCTTGTACAAAGAATTGCCGAAGATGAAGCGTTTCCCGTAACTCCCGAGGAAATTAACGCCGCACTTTCACCGTCGCTTTATATAGGGCGCAGTGTGTCACAAACGGAAGAATTTATCGAAGCATACGCAAAACGGATAACAGACAAATATTGCACCGAGGATATGTCCGTTGAGCTTAATGTGTAATAATAAATTTTAAACAGGGGGCGATTTCTACGGATAAAATCAGAACAAGATTGACCGAGGCACGGCACTCTCGCAACAAAAAACTGCTTTTCGGCGCATTGAGCATTTTATTCATTGTGCTGTGCGCATTTATGGTGGAAAGCCGCATTGGGCGCAGTCCCGAGGATTTGACAATCGAAAAAGCCGACATAACCGACGAAAAGGCGATTTTCATTCCGTTAAAAGCACTCGACACCGACATTATCGCCGTTAAAACAGCGGACGGCGAATATCGCCTGGCTTTTAACGACTGTGTGGGGTGCTACTATGAAAGCGGAAAGCACGGTCGCTATAAAAACAATGCCGACAATACGGGACTTGTGTGTGACACCTGCCACAGCGAAGTGCTTTACGAGGAAATGGGCTTTTTAACCGAGGAGAGTATGCCCTACCCCATCGCCGAAACGGAAATCACATCCACCGAAAACGAGTTTGTAATATCGGCGCAGTATCAAAACGTAAAGCGGCAAATTCTCAAAAATATGCGAAGCGGCAAGCTTCACCGCGAATACGAAAAGCAAATAAAAAGCGAGAAATAACGCCTTGCGGTCAAAAGGGGAAATCCCGCCCGACAACGTACGCAAAAACGCACTTTCGGGGGCAGACACGGGGCGGCACTTCAAAAAGCGAAGTGCCGCCCCGTGTCTGTTCTCGTTTTTTATCTCGTCAACGCGGGAACGCCGACCGCAAACGAAGACTTTCGGCGAATTACATTCTGCACGGTGAGCATCAGCTTCTAATGGTATAATTCTTCCTTTTTGCCGCGTAAAATATAAATGTTACCGCCGCTGAGAGAATTTCCGCAACAAAAAGCGAATACCCCACTCCGTCCAAGCCGAAAACAAGCGGTAAAATCAAAACGCTTGCAACCTGAAAAACCAGCGTGCGCAAAAACGAAATTGCCGCAGACACCACACCGTTGTTAAGTGCCGTGAAAAATGCGGAACCAAATATGCTAAATCCGCAAAACAGCACCGACACCGCATAAAAATGAAATGCCGTGACCGTCATTTCCGTAAGCATTGCCACAACGGACATTGAAATATTGGTAACAAGCTCGGAAAGTCCGTTTGTACAGCTTTCGAAAAGAGCTTTTCCGTCAAAAATATATTTACCGAACTTCAGCACGCTGTCGTTTTTGCGAGCAAAATAAATAAACGGCACAATTCCGCCCACACACTGCGCCATAATCGTTGCAATTGCCGCACCTGCAATTTCCCGGCGAAGCACAATGATAAAAAGCGCATCCAAAAAAACGTTGGTAAGTCCCGCACCTACGGTAACGGCAAGTCCCATCGTCGGCTTTCCGGCCGTAACCAAAAAGCTCTGAAATAGGTTTTGCAACATAAATGCGGGCAACGCCGCAAGCAAAATTCTTCCGTAGATTACGCAATACGGCAAGAGTTCCGCGTCCGCACCCATTGCGGTAGCGATCGGCTTGATATTCATTTTAAAATTTCCTCCGTTTCTTCTCTGAGGCGATACAGGTAGCGCTCCGTTAAATTTATATAAAGCTCCCATTCTTCTCTTGACCATGAGCCGTAAATTCTTCTTTCCGCGGCAAGCACCTTGTCCACCGTATTTTTTACCGTTGTATGACCTTTTTTTGTCAAACGCACGCATTTTGACTTTCCGTCGGTATTTTCAAGGCAAACAATATCCTCCTTTTCCAGCTTTCGCAACGCGGAATTTACGGTTTGCTTGTATTCGCCCGTTTGCTCAATCAGGTTTGAAAGCGCACAAGTGCCGTCATTTTCGGCAAGCACATATAAAATTACCATCGCGCTGTCCGAAAAGCCCTGCTTCAGGGCTATTTCGTGGTATATTTCGTCGATTTGCGAAATTATGCGGTTATATCGTCTGCTTTCGGATTTACTTATATTGTTCATTTTCTTCTCCTTTTTGTACGATTTCATACAAAAAGCATTATAGTATGATTTCATACAAAAATCAAGGGGGATTTGAATTTTTTTACCGCGAAACAATCAATTTATTAAGCTTTCGCAAAAAATTTGATTTTAA
>CAZIQC010000066.1:0-6505 GCA_964541335.1 uncultured Oscillospiraceae bacterium | reverse complement strand
CGGAAGAGAAAAAGCCACCGTGCGCCGAGGTCCCGAGCACGGCAATTCCCCCCACGGAGGAGGCTGCCGCTCCGACAAAGGTTGAATATGACATAATAGGACAGCTTTTCGCAACATATATTTTGGCGCAAAGCGGTGACAGCTTTTTTATGATGGATCAGCACGCGGCACACGAGCGAATAAAGTATGAAGAAATTAAGCAAAACGGCAATCGTGTGCAAACGCAGTCGTTGCTTATGCCGATAGATGTAAACCTGACCGCCGCGGAGAAGTCTCTTTTGGAGGAAAATGCGCCGTTTATTCGCGAGATGGGGTTTGAAACGGAGGATTTCGGCAAGGGAAGCGTAATTTTGCGAACACTGCCCGCCGACTGCCGCTATGAAGACGGAGCCGACCTTTTGATAGAGTTGTTGACAATTCTCGGCGGAAACGCGAAAGGCTCGCTCTCGCATATACGCGACAAGGCGGTTTACACCGTGGCGTGCAAAAGCGCAATTAAGGCAAACAAGCCGTTGTCGCCCGAGGAGCAGAAAAGTCTTTTTGAGCGTGCGGCGGCTCTGGAGGGCATTACCACCTGCCCGCACGGACGACCCATTTTGATAAAGCTTACAAAATACAAAATAGAAAAAATGTTCGGGAGAATTGTATGACGGAGAAAAAGCCGTTTGTCGTGGCGGTTGTCGGACCTACGGCGTCGGGGAAAACGGCACTCGGAATAAAAATAGCGCAAGAGTTCGGCGGCGAGGTGGTATCGTGCGACTCAATGCAGATATACAAAAGACTCGACATAGGCACGGCCAAGGCAAGCGAAGCCGAGCGGCAAGCCGCGCCGCACCATATGATAGATATTGCGGAGCCGTGGGAAAAATACAGCGTGGGGCGGTTTTGTGAGGAAGCAAGCGCCGTAATCGACGATATTTTATCCCGCGGGAGGCTGCCGGTGCTCGTCGGCGGAACGGGACTTTATATCGACAATTTGGTCGCCGGCACGCACTTTGCCGCACCCAAGCGAAGCGAGAAGCTGTCGGCAAAATTGTACGACCTTGCAAAAAGGCGGGGCGCGGCGGCACTTTACGAGCTTTTGCAAAGGGAAGACCCCGCCTCGGCGGCGGCAATTCATCCAAACGATGTAAGGCGCGTTGCCAGAGCGATAGAAACAATGCGCTCAACCGGCAAAACGCGCCGCGAGCTGGACGCGGAAAGTGTGTCCGAGCCGCGGTACGACTGCCTGTGGCTCGAACCGAGCGTGGGGCGGGAGGAATTGTACAAGCGTATCGATTGCCGTGTGGACGATATGCTTGCGCGCGGCTTGCTCGAAGAAACAAGGAGAGAAATTTACCCGATAAAAAAATCGGGCGGCACGGCATTGGGAGCGATAGGCTACCGAGAAATGCTGTGGCATCTTTCGGGATTATGCACATATTCGGAGGCGGTGCGCCTTTTAAAGCGAAACACGCGCCGTTATGCAAAGCGCCAGATGACGTGGTTCGGGCGCAACAATAAAATACATCGGCTGTCGGGAGAAAATATTTTCTCCGACGCTGCACACCTTATTGAAAAGAAAGGATTTTGACAATGAAAACACAACTCAACTTACAGGACATTTTTCTTAATCAGGTGCGTAAGGATAAGACCCCTGTTGCCGTTTTTTTGGTAAGCGGCTTTCAAATAAGAGGAATAGTTACCGGATTTGACAACTACACAATCGTTATGGATTGCGAGGGAAAGCAAGACCTTATCTATAAGCACGCAATTTCGACGATAGTGTTGCAAAATCCGATAAATTTTACGGATCGGTACGAGCAATAAATTTCGGAGAGGGGAAACCCTATGAACAAAACGGTAAAAATTATTTTGTATGCGGCGGTGATTGCCGCGCTGATAAGCAGCGTCGGGGTTTTTTTGTCGCCGTATGACACGCAAACCGCGGAAATAGTGAATATAGAAGAAAGCGTGACGGGCAGCGGCTTTGTTTTCAGAAACGAAACGCTTGTGCGCAATGAGCTTACGGGTGTGTTTGAACCGCTTGTAAAGGACGGCGTGCGTGTAAGCCGCGGAAGCACCGTGGGCACGGTAATAAGCGGCAATCTTAACCGCACGCTCGCCGAAAAGCTGGAGAGCATAACGGCACGCATAGAAGAAATAACCGACGCGGAAAGTGTGGCGGATATTTATGCGGCGGATGACGCGCGCGTGTATTCCGCGGCAAAGGAGTTGAGCGCGCACATCCGCGAAAGCGTGGATACGCACGACTACGAAAGTGCGCGTGAGTACAAAACGCGCCTCGGCGCGGTGATAGAGAAACGCTACTCCGCGGAAAGCGCAACGGCGCGCGACAGCCTGCTTGTATCGCTTGAGGACGAAAAGTATTCGATAGAGCAGCAACTCGGCGGAATAAGAAGCGAGGTAACGGCGCCGTCGGCGGGAATTTTTTACACCGTGCTCGACGGACTGGAGGGCACGTATACCGACGATGATATGAAAAATCTGAAAACGGCGGATATAAACGGGTTTTCGCGGGAAATGGAGGAATATTCCCCCGCGGATGACAAAACCGTGGCAAAAATTTGCGACAGCTATGTGTGGTATATTGCCGCCGCACTGCCCGACGAGGACGTTGAGGGCTTGACCGAGGGGCAAAGCGTTTTAATATCGGTGGATGAAAAGAGTGCCGTTTCGGCAACGGTGCTTTCCGTTAAGCCCGATACCTTCGGCGAAACGGCAATAGTGCTGAAAAGTACGCGCGACGTTGTCGGCATTACCGAAAAGCGTACTGCGGAATTTGAAATACAAAAGGAAAGCTACAGCGGAATTTACGTTCCTGCGGAGGCGGTGCGCGTGCAAGACGACATAACCGGGGTTTACGTTATCAGCGAAAATCGCGCCGTGTCGTTTCGTGCGGTAAACGTAATCGCCCGCGCCGGCGATCATTACATCGTGCAAACGGACTATTCCCCGCCGAAGGACTGCGAGTATAAGCCGCTTGCCGTATATGATAATATTTTGATAAATCCCGAGGCGGTGAGAAAAATTGCAAAAAATAAAAAATAATATAGAGGATATTCGCCGCCGCATTGCAAGGGCGTGCCTTTCGGCGGGAAGAAGCGACGACGTTACGCTTATATGCGTTACAAAAACCGTGCCGCCCGAAAAAATACTGTGCGCAACGGAATGTAAAATAGACACTCTTGCCGAAAACAGGGTGCAAGAGCTGGTGCGCAAAATACCGCTGATTGACAACGTAAAATGGCACTTGATAGGGCATTTGCAAACAAACAAGGTAAAATATGCCGTGGGCAATGCGGAGCTTATCCATTCGGTGGACAGTCTGCGCCTGGCACAGGCAATTGATACCGAGGCAAAAAAGAAAGGTATTTGCCAAAATATTTTGCTTGAACTCAATATTTCGGGTGAAGAGAGCAAATATGGTTTGACAACCGCGCAAATACCTACTATAATTAAAGATATAAAAAAGCTTTCGGGCGTGCGGTTTAAGGGATTTATGACAATGGCGCCGAAAAATGCCTCCGAAAAGGAATTGGAAGAAATTTTTTCGGAAGCGAAGCGCCTTTACGACGAATATAAGGCGGACGGGGCGGAGATTTTGTCGATGGGAATGTCGGGAGATTTCGAAACCGCCGTAAGAATGGGAGCAACGCACGTGCGCATAGGAAGCGCAATATTCAAATAACGGTGCTTGGGCACTTTAAACGGAGGTATACGATATGTCATTTTTAAACAAGCTCGGAGAATTGGTTTTCGGTCCCGAGGATGAGGCGGAGGAGGTTGGCTTCGAAAGCTTTCGACCCGAGCCGGAGGCGGAGGAAGAGCCGACAATACGCTCTTTTTCCAAAAAGTCAAAGGTTGTAAACATCAACGCAACCACGCAAATGAAGGTTGTGGTGGTTTCCATAGAGCAGTTTGAGGAGGTACGCGAAATTGCCGACCATTTGCGCAACAAAAAGCCCGTGGTGATAAACCTCGAAAAGCTCGACAAGGAAACCTCGCGCCGTGTGCTTGACGTGATAAGCGGCTGTGTGTACGCACTCGACGGGTCAATTCAAAAGGTGGCGGCGGGGATATTCCTTATTGCGCCGTACACCGTGCACATTATGGCCGACGTGCGCGACGAATTGAAAAACACAGGTATTTTCCCGTGGGAGGAATAGACGATAAAAAGAAGCTGCTGCACGGATTAACCGACGAACGGCAGGTTCTTTTTGCGCATATATACGACCTTTCGCAGAGGGCGTATCTTACGGGGAGAAGCTTTTTTACGGACTTTTTGTCCGACGCGGACCGTGTTCTTTTGCAAAAAAGGAGCGCCGCGCTTTTGTGCGAGCCGCGCTTTTTTGGCGGATATGACGGTGCCGAGCGCACCGTGGCGGGCTTTTTCGGAGAATATGCCGCACCTGATTTCCCCGTAAGCGTGCTGACGGCGCACACGCGCGAAATGGCGCGACTTTCGCACCGAGATTTTCTCGGGAGCTTGATGTCTTTGGGGATAAAAAGGGAAAAGTGCGGCGATATTGTACTTTGTGACGACCGATGTCATATTTTTGTGCACAGCGATATTGCGGCGTTCGTTCAAAGCAATCTTACCAAGGTTAAAAACGTGGGCGTAAGCATAAGCACAAGCGAGGAAGAGCCGAATATCCCCGAAAAAAGTCTTGTGTCGATTGAGGCGACGGTGGCGTCGCTTCGGCTTGACGCGGTGGTAAGCGTTGCCGTGGGCAAGGGAAGAGCCGCCGCGAACGAATATATAAACGCGGGCAGGGTTTTTGTAGACGGAATATGTGCGCAAAAGGCGGATATGCACATTTCGCACGGAAGCACGCTGACGGTGCGCGGCGTGGGGAAAATGCTTCTTTGTGTGGGCGGAAGCTCGAAAAAAGGAAGAACGTTTATAACACTTCAAAAATACAACTGACGGAGAGTGGCTATGGCTTTATATATAATCGTTTCGTTGCTGATAGCTTCGGCGGATCAGGTAACGAAGCTTTGCGCCGCACATTACGGAAAAACGCGTGTTTTGATTGAAAACGTGCTCAGCCTTACTTATGTGGAAAACCGCGGGGCGGCGTTCGGTATGCTTCAGGGCGGAAGAGTGTTTTTTATAATAATCACGGCGGCGTTTTTTATCGGCGGCGGAATTTATTTTTCGAAAAATCCCGTTACGACGTCGCTCGGGAAAACCGCAGTCGCCTTTATTGCGGGCGGCGCACTCGGAAATCTTATCGACAGGGCGGCATTGGGGTATGTGCGTGATTTTATATGCACGGAATTTATTGACTTTCCCGTGTTTAACCTTGCGGATTGCTTTGTGTGCGCGGGGGCGGCATTGTTTGTAATATATGCCCTGGCGGACGAAAAAACGAGGGATGACAATGGATAACACACCCGTAACCGTTACGGTTGCATATACGGCGCGGTGCGACGTATACATTGCGGAAAATTGCGAGGGCGTTACGCGCAGCTATATAAAGAGGCTTTTTTCCGAGGAACGCGTAACCGTGAACAAAAAGCCGGTGCGAGCTTCCTTCAAGGTAAAAATCGGCGACGAGATAGCCTTTCTAAAGCCGCCCGCGAGGGAGCTTTCGGCAGAGCCGCAGGATATACCGCTCGATATAATTTACGAGGATGATTGCGTGCTCGTTATAAATAAGGGGCGCAATATGGTGGTACACCCGGCGGCGGGCAATGAGGACGGCACGCTGGTAAACGCGGTGCTGTACCACTGCGCGGGACAGCTTTCGGAAATAAACGGTTGCCTGCGCCCGGGAATAGTGCACCGTATAGATAAGGACACAACGGGGCTGTTGGTTGTGGCGAAAAATAATGCGGCGCATTTGGCGCTTTCGGCACAGCTTGCGGACAAAACACTGGGACGCACATATTACGCGCTGGTTCACAACAATATAACGGAGGACAGTCTTACGCTTGATTTTCCGCTTGCAAGAAGCAAAAAAGACAGGAAAAAGATGGCGGTTGACCCCGACGGGCGCGACGCACTGACATATGTTGACGTGCTTGAGCGGTTCGGCAAATACACATATATAAAATGCAGATTAAAAACGGGGCGCACACATCAAATACGTGTGCACACCTCGCATTTCGGACACCCGATAGTGGGTGACAAAACCTACGGCGTAAAAAAGGAGGAGTTTAACCTTTCGGGACAGCTTCTCCACGCAGGAGAAATAAGCTTTATTCACCCGAAAAGCGGCGCGCGCGTAAGCTTCAGCGCCCCTTTGCCCGATGATTTTTCACAAGTATTGGAAGCCGTGCGCACAAAGTACGGCGTAAAATAGATTTTCGGTTATCGAAGAGCCGCCCAAGGCTGTGCTCGGCGATAACCGCCGATTGAACGGAAAGGAAGCTTTAATATGGCAAATTGAATTTCCCTCTGGACTGGCAGGATGGAGGCTTGGAGCGGATTACATTTAATCTGGAGAAAGAAACGAGACCTTTTAAACATCATACGTTGGAGAGCAAAATCTCTTAC
>CAZIQC010000065.1:0-6525 GCA_964541335.1 uncultured Oscillospiraceae bacterium | reverse complement strand
TGTCGACTTACCGCAACCGGAAGGACCTACCAAAATTACAAATTCCTTGTCCGCAATGTCAAGAGTAAAATCCGTAACCGCCGTAACACCGCCGGCATATCTTTTATAGATGTTTTTCAACTGTAAGCTTGCCATTTGACTGACCTCCTAAATAATTTGCCCTAAAATCCATATTTACGTTATACATATTGTAGCACAGGATTTCGAAATTGCAAATACACTTATTGTACAAATTCAATTTTTTTTTTTGTAAACATTGTATAACCTACCGCAGATGTCCCCCCGTTTCTCGGACGGTGGGGTTCGTTTCGGGGTCTGCAACGCTTTTGCATTGCTTTTATTAAATTATCTTGTTTGTCGCAAAAGCATTATCTCGTCCTCTCTCAAGGCGCGATACTCCCCCTCTTTCAGCTTATCGTCTATATACAGGCTTCCGTAGGCTATGCGCCTGAGTGCCGTCACCTCGTTTCCCACGACAGCAAACATTCTCTTTATTTGGTGAAACTTTCCCTCGTATATTGTCAGGCGCGTTTCGCACGGACTTATACGTTCCACCCTTGCGGGACTTGTCACACACTCGCCTATGTCCACTCCGCTCTCGAAAAGTGCAAGCATTTTTTCCGTTACGGGCAGGCGACTTGTCACGATATAGGTTTTACCCGTTTTTTTGTTCGGTGCAAGAAGACGGTGCGCAAGCTCTCCGTCATTTGTTATGAGAAGAAAGCCCGTTGTATCTATATCAAGTCTTCCCGCCGGGAAAAGCTTGCAGCGCCTATATGACGGATCGATTAAATCCATAACCGTTTTCAGGCTTTTGTCCGTTGTGGCGCTTATATAACCTTGCGGCTTGTTGAGCATAAGATAAATATATTTTTTATAGGTATATGCCGTGCCGTTTACCGTAAGCGCGTCGTCCTCGCTTACGTGCACAGCAATATCCGTTTTCGGTATACCGTTTACACACACCTCGCCGCTTTTTATGAGTTTTCTTGCCTCGCTGCGCGTCACGGCGGCGCAGTCGGCAACCATTTTGTCAAGCCGCATTTTTTCTACTCCTTTTGTATGGGTATCATTACCCCGTCAATCGCGAGAGAGCATATATCTCCGCCGATAAGCTTTCCCTCGCACACAAGCACGTTAAGCCGCGCCGCGCCGCCGTCTATCAAATAGGTATAACGAGTGCACCTTTTTCCGCGATAAGGCATAAGGTCGTATCCCCCTTGCTTTAAAAGGTCGTTATATCTCTCATACACCGTCGTAAGGCTTTTCGGAATTATTATTTCAACCGTTTCGCACGGGTACGGCTCCACGCTTTCATATCCCATTTTTCGCGCTATGGCGGAGTAGTCCGCCCCGGCGCGGTTAAAGGGCAATGCCGTATAAGCGGCAACGGCAAATGCCGCCGCAATTTTCCTTTTCATTACAAAACCCCCTCGGAAAATAATATTCCGAGAGGGCTTTAATTATTCTGCCGAGAACGGAAGAAGCGCTACGTGGCGTGCACGCTTAATCGCAATCGTCAACTGACGCTGATGCTTTGCGCACGTACCCGTAATTCTTCTGGGAAGAATTTTTGCACGCTCCGACACATAGCGGCGAAGCTTCGCTACATCCTTATAATCGATATCCGCTACCTTATCCACGCAGAACTGGCAAACCTTTTTCTTTGCCTTGCGCGCTCTGTAAGGTCTTTCGGTCTTTTCCTTTTCCATCATGGCTAAAACCTCCCTCTGTTAAAATGGTAAATCGTCGTCCGTACCCATAGGAGCTATCGGATCGGGAAGCGAGCCGAAATCGGGGGTCATAGTTGCCGTGTCCTGCACGGATTGCGAATCGCGTCTGCTTTCCGCAAAATACACCTGATTTACAATAACCTCCGTGGCATAATGGCGCTTGCCCTCCGCGTCGTCCCAGGTACGCGTTTGAATACTGCCCTCAACGGCAGCCAAGCTTCCTTTTCTGAAATACTTGGAAACAAATTCCGCAGTTTGCCGCCAAGCAACGCAGTTTATAAAATCAGCCTTGCGTTCCTCTCCCTGGCGAACAAAATTACGATCCACCGCCAGCGTAAACGAGCAAGTGCTTATTCCCTGCGGTGTGCTGCGCAGCTCGGGGTCACGGGTAAACCTACCCATCAAAATTGCTTTGTTAAGCATAGTACACCCTCCTTACGCTTCCTTGCGAACAACGATTGTACGCATAACGCCGTCCGTAATTCCGTAAATTCTCTCCAATTCCTTGGGGAATTCGGGAGCTGATGTAAAGTTCACAAGAACATAGTAACCTTCTGTCTTAAAGTCGATGGGATAAGCAAGCTTTCTCTTTCCCCATACGTCGACGCTTTCCACCGTACCGTTGGCGGCGATAAGGCTCTTAAACTTTTCCGTAAGAGCGGTCAATTCGTCCTCCTCGAGTGCAGCGTCAAGAACAAAAATGGTTTCATACTTGTTGATAATTTCAGCCATTTTCTACACCTCCTTTTGGTCTTTGGCTCCGTACATATCCGGAGCAAGGATAGCATTTTCATAAATGCCTAATTATTATACATTCCCCGCCTTAAAAAGTCAAGCCATATTTTTCGATTTTTTGATTTTTCTTTCGAAAAACTATTGATAAAATCTTATTCTTATGTTATACTTACTTTGTCGTACCGGCCGGGGAGGTAGC
This sequence comes from uncultured Oscillospiraceae bacterium, assembly GCA_964541335.1. Taxonomy (GTDB): domain Bacteria; phylum Bacillota; class Clostridia; order UMGS1883; family UMGS1883; genus UMGS1883. Next base: position 3,858 of record CAZIQC010000065.1, on the reverse strand, counting down.
GGTTCCCTGTATCCGCAGTCCGCTGCAGCGGAGGTTATTTCCCCGATTGAGGCGTTTTCGCCTCGCGGCGCGGTCGCATAAGTGATGTTGAAGATTGGGTCTTGCGCAATTCGCGCCCGTGAACCTCGTCAGGCGGGGAACCGAGCAGCGATAAGCGGTTTTGCGGATGTGCCGCGAGGGTGCCTTTTCCGAGTCGGCTGTGCGGTTGCAAGGCGGGGTGTTGCGTCGATTTCGGGGTGTACGACATATTTGTGGCTTTGCGGGCTGTAAAAAACAACCTTTCCATTTGTTTTTTACGGCCTTTTTAAAAATTCGGGGGGTGATTTCGTGCAGCATACGGCTCTTTACAGAAAGTGGCGACCGAAAACGTTTGACGATGTTGTCGGGCAAAAGCACGTTACCGATACCATAAGAAACGAAATAAAAAACAATGTGTGCGGGCACGCGTTTCTTTTTTGCGGTTGTCGCGGCACGGGCAAAACCTCAACCGCACGCATTTTAAGTCGTGCCGTCAACTGTGAAAATCCCGTTGACGGAAACCCGTGCAATGTGTGTCCCACCTGTCGCGGTATCGAAAACGGCAGTATAATGGATATTATAGAGATAGACGCCGCCTCCAACGGCGGTGTGGACAATATACGCACCCTGCGCGAGGAGGCGGGCTACACGGCGGCCGTCACTCGGTACAAGGTTTATATAATAGACGAGGTGCACGCACTCAGCAACGACGCTTTCAACGCGTTGCTGAAGCTTTTGGAGGAGCCTCCCGAGCACGTAAAATTCGTTCTCGCCACAACAGAGGCGAACAAGGTTCTCGAAACCATTTCCTCGCGCTGTCAGCGGTTCGATTTCAAGCGCATAACGCCCGACGATATATACGCGCGACTTGATTATATCTGCAACGCTGAGGGTATACTTGCCGATGAAAAATCCCTGCGTATGATTTCCGTTGCGGCGGACGGGTCGCTTCGCGACGCGTTGAGTCTGCTCGAGCCGTGTGTTGCCGCGGGAAAAGAGGTTGACGCAGGCTTTGTTGCCGATTTTTTGGGCAAGGCGGAAAACGGTGCCGTTATCGACCTGTGCGAAAGCATAGGTCGCGAGGACGGTGCAACCGCTATGGAAAGCATTGATGCCGTATGTCGTCGCGGCAAAAATTTGACGCCGTTTATCGAAAACGTTATCAAGGCAATGCGCGACCTTTTGATAATCAGTATTACAGGGAGCTGCAAAAGCGATTTCGACGAGGAAGATTATTCGCGTTTAAAAGCAATATGCCCGCTTTTCAGCACGGAAAAGCTTTTGTATTGCGTAAAAACCCTGTCCGAAGCGGTGAGCAACGCCCGCTTTATGACCAATCCGCGCGTAGTGTACGAGGCAAGCGTTATAAAGCTGTGTATAAAAGGAAGCGACGCGTCATATGACGCGCTCCTTTCCAGAATTGCCGAGCTGGAGCGTCGGCTCGACAGCGGCATTATCGTTTCCCAAGCTTCGGCGGCGCCGACCGCTCCGCCGAAGAAAAGCGATGTGCAAAAGCCGTCCGTTCCGCCCGCGGCAAAAAAGCCCCCCGTGCCGGAAGGCGAGCTTGTGCAAAAGGTTAAGTCGGTATGGCCCGAGGTTATGGCGGACATTTCGGACAGTCTTATGCTGTATTCCACGCTTGAGAATGCCTCGCTCGGAGAAGAGAGCGGCAAGCTTGTGTTGCTTTTTCCGAAAGACGGCGGCAGCGAAATGCAGGATATGGTAAAGGACGGCTTGGAGCGTGTGCGGCAGTCTGTTTGCGCACACACCTCCGCAAGCATAGATATAATAACGCGGGTTGATGACGCCTCGCTCTCAAGCGGCAACGAAGCCGACCCGTTGGATAATATAATAAAGCTGCCTATAACAAGGCTTGAATGAAAGGATGTTTAATATGGCAAAAGGCGGATTTCCCGGAAATATGGGAAGAATGGGTAATATGGGCAATATGAACAATATGCTCAAGCAGGCACAGAAATTGCAGGAGGAAATGCTCCGCGCACAGCAGTCGCTCGAGGAGCAAATTATCGACGCAACCGTCGGCGGCGGTGCGGTAAGCGTTAAGCTTAACGGAAAGAAACAGCTCGTTGAGGTGAAAATCTCGCCCGAAGCCGTTGACCCCGACGATGTGGAAATGCTCGAAGATATGATTATGAGTGCCGTAAACGAAGCTATCCGCAAGGCGGACGAGGCTGCCGCGGGCGCGCTCGGCAAAATTACGGGCGGGATGAATATTCCCGGCTTGTTTTAAAAGGACGGATTGATTGTATGTATCCCGTATCGCTTGAAAAGCTTATCGAACAGTTTGAAAAAATGCCCGGTATCGGGCATAAAAGTGCCGTTCGCCTGGCGTTTTACGTTATGAATATGTCCGAGGAAAAGGCTCGGTCGCTTATTTCGTCGATTGAGGGCGCACGCGAGAAGGTGCATCTTTGCGCACAGTGTCAAAATTTGACCGATGAGGATTTGTGCGAAATATGCTCCTCGCCGCGGCGCGACAAAAGCGTGATTTGCGTTATGGAAAGTCCGAAGGACGTTACCGCCATGGAAAAAACGCACGAATACAACGGGCTTTACCACGTGTTGCACGGCGCACTCTCGCCTATGGACGGTATCTCGCCCGACGATATAAAAATTCGCGAGCTTATGGCGCGCCTAGGCGGCGACGTGCGTGAGCTTATAATGGCAACAAACCCCACGGTTGAGGGCGAGGCAACGGCAATGTACATAGCGCGCCTTGTTAAGCCTATGGGCATAAGGGTCACACGCATAGCGCACGGAATTCCCGTCGGCGGGGATATAGAATATGCCGACGAGGTTACACTTGCGCGCGCAATGGAGGGCAGACGCGAAATTTAAGCCATCCTCTTAAAAATCGAAAAAAACGCTCTTTTCAAGAAAACACTTGAAAGGGCGTTCTTTTTATTATATAATATATTCATATTTACGAAAGCGGTGATTTTTCGATGAATTTTTTTGAAGCTTTAAACGATTTTGACAGCGAGGTTTACGCAGCCTGCGGACGGGAGCTTGAAAGACAGCGCAACAACATTGAGCTTATAGCGTCCGAAAACATTGTTTCCAAGGCGGTTCTTCTTGCGGCCGGCGGTGTGCTTACCAACAAGTATGCCGAGGGCTACAGCGGCAAGCGCTACTACGGCGGTTGTACCTATGTCGACGAGGTGGAAACTCTTGCCATAGAGCGTGCAAAGAAGCTGTTCGGTGCGGAACACGCCAACGTTCAGCCCCACAGCGGAGCAAATGCCAATCTTGCAACGTTTTTCGCATTTCTTAATCCCGGAGATACCGTTATGGGAATGAATCTTGCACACGGCGGGCATTTGTCGCACGGCTCGCCCGTAAACATCAGCGGCAAATATTTCAATATTGTGCCCTACGGTGTAAATGATGACGGTGTAATCGACTATGAAAAAATGCGCGACACGGCTCTCGAATGTAAGCCCAAGCTTATCGTTGCCGGTGCAAGCGCATATTCACGCACAATAGATTTTAAAGCCTTCAGAGATGTTTGCGATGAGGTCGGTGCGATTTTAATGGTCGATATGGCGCATATTGCGGGGCTTGTTGCCGCAGGACTGCACCCCAGCCCCATTCCTTATGCGGATGTTGTCACAACCACCACGCACAAAACCTTGCGCGGACCGCGCGGCGGTATGATTTTGTGCCGCGAGCAATACGCAAAGCAAATTGACAAGGCAATCTTCCCCGGAACACAGGGCGGACCTCTTATGCACATAATTGCGGCAAAGGCGGTTGCCTTGGGCGAAGCGTTGACCGACGAATTTAAGGCATATCAAAAGCAAATTGTTCTCAATGCCA
>CAZIQC010000064.1:0-6535 GCA_964541335.1 uncultured Oscillospiraceae bacterium | reverse complement strand
GAAAAAAACAATTTCGTTGATTTTGCTTTTGATTATAACATTTTCAATATGTGTGATCGGTGCGAAGGCTGAGGTCGGAATTGTTGGTTGCAACGGATTAAATGTAAGAGTTTCGCCGAATACGGAGTGCAAGATTGTTACAACGTTGAAGAGCGGTACAGCATTCGAAATAATATATACCGATAACGGTTGGTACAATATAAAGATGAATAACGGCGTAACCGGTTTTGTTTCGGCGGCATATGTAACCAAAACAAACGGTGCGTCGTCCGCGGTCGGAACTCAGATTGCCGATACCGCAAAAAAATATATCGGCTGTTCGTATTCTTACGGCAGCTCGGGACCGAGAGCTTTCGATTGCAGCGGATTAACCTCATATGTTTATAAGCAATACGGCTACAATTTGCCTCGCACAAGTGTTTCGCAGGGAAATTGCGGTGTTTACGTCAATAAGGGAAATCTTGCGGCGGGAGATTTGCTTTTCTTTTCAAACAGAAGCGATCGCACAATAAATCACGTGGGAATTTATGTGGGCGGAAATAATTTTGTTCACGCTTCAACAAGCGGTAGGGGAGTTGTTATGGATAATTTAACCTCGTCCTACTATGTGAATAATTACGTTACGGCAAGAAGAGTCTTGTAAAATTGTGTTAATTCGTTTAAAATGCTTGACATTTTAAAAAGATAATGTAAAATATAATTGTACATATTTAATTCCTTTTCAAAATCGGCGTGAGAAGGAATTTCTTTTCGGAGGATTTACGTGAGAGTTATTTCGGGAAACGTTCGCGGACTCAGGCTTTCCGCTCCCGAGGGCTTGGACACCAGACCAACGCTCGACAGGGTAAAGGAGGCGGTTTTCAGTATGCTTGCGCCGCATCTTATGAATTCCGTCGTTTTGGATGCATTTGCCGGCTCCGGAGCGCTCGGCATAGAGGCTTTGAGCCGCGGTGCAAAAGAGGCTGTTTTTGTCGACAATAACAAAAGTGCCGTTAAATGTATTAAAGAAAATATATGCGCGGCACATTTCGAAGCTTGTTCTACGGTATATTTCGGAAGCATTTTCGACTATTTAAAAAAATCAAATGCCGTATTCGACATTGTTTTTCTTGATCCGCCGTATGCGGAGAACCGGTATACCGCGTTTTTGGAAGCCGTGTCGCAGTCAAATTTAATTAACGATGATACCATCATTGTTGCGGAATGGTCCAAGGAAGCGGAGAAACCATACTTTGATTGCGGTTTCAAAGAAGTAAAAACAAAATTTTACGGAAGAGTGGCTGTTACGCTTTTGAAAAGAGGTTAATATGAACATTGCAATAATCCCGGGCAGCTTTGACCCGATTACGAACGGACATTTGGATATTATAAAAAGGACAAGCGTTTTGTTTGATAAGGTATATGTAAGCATATTGTCAAACAGTGCAAAAAATCCGCTGTTTACCGCCGATGAACGCATTAAATTGATTAGTCGCGTTACGAAGGATATATCGAACGTGGAGGTTGAGGCGTTTGACGGCTTGCTTGTCGATTATGCAAGGGATAGGGGAGCTAAATTTATAGTCAAAGGTCTTCGCGCGGTAAGTGATTTTGAATACGAGTTTCAGATGTCGCTTATCAATAAACATCTTGCACCCGAAATCGAAACTTTTTTCTTGACGACAAGCAGCGAGAATTCATATTTGAGTTCGAGTATTGTTAAAGAGGTTGCCAAATACGGCGGCGACCTGTCAAAAATGATTCCGAATGAAATCATAAAGGATATTCAATATAAAATAGGAGGTACACAATAATGGAGATTTTACAAATGATTGATATGCTGGAGGACAAGATAGAGCAGTCAAAAACAATTCCGTTGCTTAATCGTGCGCTCATAGATAAAGACGAGCTTTTGGCAGCTATCGAGGAATTGCGTTTAAACGTTCCCGATGATATTAAGCAGGCACGTTTAATAAAAGAAGAACGTAAAAGAATTCTTGCCGAAGCACAAGCCGAGGCTGACGAAATAGTGGCGGGCGGAAAGGAAAAAATGCAAAAGCTCGTGGACGAGCACGAAATAACACGCAAAGCATACGAACAGGCAAATCAAATTGTGGCGGCGGCGCAAAAAAATTCCCGCGAGCTCAGAATGGGCGCACGTCAATATGTGGATTCTCTTTTTGCGGATACCGACGCAAAGCTTACCAAGGCGCAATCGATTATAAGAAAAGCCCGTGCGGATGTTAGACAGGAAGCGGCAACGAAGCCTGCCATAGCGCAAAATCAGCAATCAAAAGCAGAATAATCTTATTGAGGTGTATAATTTATGTCAGGACATTCCAAATGGAATAATATAAAAAACAAAAAAGAAAAATCGGACGCTCAAAGAGCAAAGATTTTTACAAAGCTCGGCAGAGAAATTGCCGTTATAGTTCGAGCGGGCGGACCTAACCCCGACACAAACGGCAAGCTTCGAGACGCTATTGCAAAGGCGCGTTCAAACAATATGCCCAACGATAATATATCGCGCTGTATAGCAAAGGCTGCGGGCGAAACGGGCGGAAACGATTATGAAGAAATAGTTTATGAGGGTTACGGTCCCAAGGGCGTTGCCGTAATTGTGGAAACGCTTACAAACAACCGAAACAGAACTGCGGCCGATATGAGGCACTACTTTGATAAATACGGCGGTAATTTGGGACAAAGCGGTTGTGTAAGCTTTATGTTCGATAAAAAAGGCGTGCTGATTATCGATGAAAATGATTTCGCGGACGAAGATGCCGTTATGATGGATGCACTAGACTCCGGAGCGGATGATTTCTCGTCGGAGGGGGGAGCTTATGAAATATTAACCGCTCCCGAAGAATTTTCGGCTGTGCGTGAAGCACTTGAGCAAAAGGGATATACTTTTTTAACCGCCGAAATTCAAATGATACCGCAAACAACGGTTAGCTTAACAGATGAAAATGACCTTAAAAATATGAATAAGCTTATTGATATGCTCGATGATAACGACGACGTTCAGAACGTTTATCATAACTGGGAGCAGCCCGAGGAATAAAAAAAGACGGAAGATTTTTTCTCTTCCGTCTTTTTTTCTGTAATATTTTTTCAAAAAATATTTATTTGACAGGGAACACTGTCTGTGATATAATGTACCTATTCAACAAAATAAAAATTTTGTTGAATAGGCAAGAGGAATTTTAAGGATTATATCTTTTTATATCAAGGAGATGATTGTATGGCACAAATGCGGCATTTTTACGATATTCCCCGCGATGTCAAAAATTTTTTGAGCTATCTTTCGAACATTAAAGGAAAATCGGACACAACAATCAGCGAATACTATTATGACTTACGAACGTTTTTCAGGTTTATGAAATGCAAACTCAATATGGCAAGCTTTGAAGAGTTCGACAAAATCGAATGTGGAGATATTGATACGGAATTTATTCGCGATATAACAATCGACGATATATACGAATATCTTATGTACGCCAATACCGACCGCGACAACAGCGCAAATGCGCGCGCGCGCAAGGTTTCGTCATTAAAAAGCTTTTTTAATTATATGTCCGCAAAGGCTCATCTTCTCGATGTAAACATCACAAAAGAACTTGACTCTCCGAAAATACCGTCAAGATTACCTGTTTTTCTCTCACTGGACGAAAGCAGGAAATTACTGGAAAATATTGACGGTGAATTTAAAGTGCGTGATTATTGTATAATAACATTGTTTTTAAACTGCGGTATGCGTCTCAGCGAGCTTGTAGGCATAAATATCAACGATTTGCACAACGACAGGCTTACCGTTACCGGTAAGGGTAACAAGCAACGTACCGTATATTTAAACGCGGCTTGTATTGACGCACTCAAAAATTATATGGCTGTGCGTCCCGTTGAAAATGTAAAAGACAGGAAAGCTCTGTTTTTAAGCAAGCAAAAAACGCGTATATCGAACAATATGGTATACAGAATGGTTAAGAAAAATCTTGAACGTGCCGGGCTTGACACCACGGTGTATTCACCGCATAAGCTCCGTCACACGGCGGCAACGCTTATGTACAAGTACGGCAATGTTGATGTGCGCGCACTGCAGGAAATCCTCGGGCACGAGCATTTGTCAACGACACAAATTTATACGCATATCGACGAAGAACAGCTTCGCAGTGCGGTCGATAAAAATCCATTGGCAAACATCAGTGCAAAAAAAGAGTAGATAAGTCGTTGTAGAAGGTTTGTGCGAATGTTTCCCAAATAACAAGCAGGCTTCCGCTTTTTACGCTTATAACGGCATTTTCACCTTTAAATTCGTTGCTGACGCCCAAGGCATAGTCGCTTGACAGAGTTATTTTATCGGTTTTATATTTAAGTCCGTCGATATTGACGTAGAATGAACGATCCGTTAATGAAAAAATCGATATATTTCCGTTTTTCTTTGCGGGGATACGTAATTTTCCATCGGTAACAACAGTGAACGCCGTATTATCACCGAAGAGAAACCCTCTCCCCTCTTTTTCGGAAATTTCTCTGAGAAGCTGTATATTTGCGAAAAGATGATCATATCTTCCACCGGTTCCTCCGAAAAGTACAAAGCCTTTACACCCCGCTTCAAGTCCTTTTAAGTAGGCTATACGCATATCCGTATCGTTTTTTTCCGTAGGATATACGCTTAAATTGCAGACTTCTTTCGGGATATATCCGAGCGAGTCAAAATCACCGACAATGCAATTCGGCACAGCTTTATTTTGCGAAAAATAAGCGTATCCGCCGTCGGCCGCAACGGTATAGTCGTTTACCGAAATCGGCGGATACGGCATATTCGGGTCAAAATTCGCGCCGAAAATGTAACATAATTTCATACTGACCTCCGTAATTTAATTAAAAGCTTATGTAAAGCAAATAAACTTTACATAAGCTTTTTTTAAATTATTTACATATATATCCGAATTGAGTGTTTAACCATTCGACCGAAAGCTTTAACCAAGGATATTCTCTTTGAAAAGCATTTACCGACCATATCGTTTCATCGCTGACGAGCGACAAGCCGTGACCGCCCTTTTCAAATATATGTATTTCAAACGGAACGTTGTTTTTCCTGAGCGCGGTTGCATACAAGAGTGTATTCTCCACGGGAACGGTTGGGTCGAAATATGTGTGCCATAAGAAAGCCGGAGGAGTTTCACTTGAAACTCGCTTTTCAAGTGAATACTTTTCCCAAAGAGCATTCTCTTCCTTGCTGCCGGTAAGATTTTCGAACGAGCCTTTATGTGCATACTCGCCCGAGGTTATAACGGGATAACATAGAACGGAAGCATTCGGCATATGCTTTGCGTTTTTCGCTTCATCGTTGCCGAAAATTTCACCGTCATTCCACAGCGTACATAATGATGCCGCCAAATGCGCTCCCGCCGAAAATCCGCATACGGATATTTTATCCGAAGCAACGTTCCACTTTTCGGCATTATTGCGTATAATTTCAACTGCTTTTGCGGCATTTAAAATCGGCAAAGGCTGGGTGTGCGGTGCAACGCAATAATAAACAACAAATGCGTGATAGCCGGCAGCATTATAGGAGACGGCAATTCTTTCCGCTTCGCGCTCGGAAGTATGTACATATCCTCCTCCCGGAAAAATAACAACTGCGGGACGTTTTTCCTCTCCGCTTAAAATATATGTCACCATTTTAGGCATAAAACCATGCTCGGTCGGTGCTTCAAGCAAATTTATTTCATTACAGTTCATAGTTGTCCTCCTTGTTTATATTGTTTATATTGTTTATATTGTTTATATTGTTTATATTGTTTATATTGTTTTTCTTGCTTTTGCCACACGCACGCAAGTCGATATTCCGTACGGAAAGCCCGTGGCATTTACGGCAAGCATATTGTCTTTTTGAACGAAAGAAAGGCTCTCGCCGTTGTCCATCCATTCGACTTTATCGATTTTTTTATCTATATTGCCGAAAGCATAGCTTCCGCAGTATAATCCGCCTACGGTAACGTTTTCATTGCCGGTGCGCGCAAGATTGAAGAAGAATAAATAAATGTTCTTATCATCTTCAAGCGCGAAGTTCTTTCCGAGACCGCTTATCGTCGTGGGCTTTCCGTTATATACGGCTTCGCCGTAAAATTGCATCCATTTTCCGATTATTTTCATCAGCTCCGACTGTATCGCGGGGATTTTGCCTTGTCCCTCGGGTCCGATGTTCAAAAGCAAGTTGGCACCGACCTTTCGGCAAGAGCAAAGTGCATCTATAAGCTCGGACGGCGATTTGTAATCAAAATCAATCTTTGCAGCCCCCCAATGGTTGTTTAAGGTATAGCACATTTCCGCGGCAAGATACTTTTTCATACCGTCCCGATTCATCTGAGTCGGGCGTCCCTGTTCGAAAGTAACGCAGTCGATTTCCGCATTACCCGCCTCGCCGCGTTTTTGTAAACCGGTATTGTTGACAATAATTGCCTCGGGCTGGTATTTTCTGATTGTTTTGTAAAGCTCGTCTTCTTTCCAATCCGCATTGGGTTTGGCCCAATTTTCGTCGAACTATAATCCG
>CAZIQC010000063.1:5320-6549 GCA_964541335.1 uncultured Oscillospiraceae bacterium | reverse complement strand
TCGAGCGAGCACATACGCGAGCTTTATTCGGTGGCGTATTCTTTGCCGCACACAACGGAAATTATACAAGATACGATTACGAAAAAGCTTGAGGATATTTTTAAGGAGCATTTGCCCGAGCTTAAAACAAAGGATTTTTACATATTGGAAATTGCCTCGGGCGGAATTATGCGCGGCTTTTTGACAAGACGGTGCGACCTGTGGTTTACAATGGAGGAAAAAATAAAAAGCTTTCTAACGACAACGTTTCGCATTTACAAGGTGTCGGAGGAGAAAATTGCGGAGACGACAGCGTTCGTGTCGCAGTTTGACTACGACAAGCTTGCGCAAGAAACGATAGACAATATGCTGTGCGAGCTGAAAGAAAAAATATGACACGGCACAAACGCAAAAGGGGACGTCCCCTTTAACAGTGTGAACACACTGTTAAGCATACGGTAGGGGCGGCTCATCAAAGAAATTTTTTGCAAACAATTAAAGCACATCCGTGCAATGCACGGGGAAAGAGAGGCAACATATGAAACAAAAACGAATTTTATCACTGCTGGTTGCGCTTGCAATGGCACATTCGCTTTTGCCGACGGGCATTGCACTTGCAACCGAAAGCCCCGCCGAAGAGGCAAGTGCGGCGCAAGAGAGCACACTTGACGAGGCTGTGGCAACGGTGCAAAATATGATTGACGCACTGCCGAGCGTGAGCGACGCTTCGGTAACCGATTACGACGCGGTGCAAGCCGCGTACGACGCGTACGACGCTTTAACCGACGGGCAAAAGGAGCAAATCCGCGGGGCGGACGCGTTTGAGGCGTTGTTTGAATATTTTAACGCGCAAACCGCCAAGGCGGACAATGCGGAGATAGAGTATATCACGGCGGGCGGCACAACGGCAAAAACCACGGATTACACTGTGCTGACTTCGCAAGAAACGGGCGACGTTACCGCAAGCGGAAATCTGTATGTTGAGGGCAGTGTTACTATCACGGACAGACTTATGTTAAATGAAGAGTCCACAATTATCTTAGCCGACGGCGCAATGCTTACAGTAGGCGGTATTCGTGCGAACAAGGCGCTTACCGTAACGACGGTCGCCGACGCGAGCCTGAGCGGAACGACGGGCTTGTATGCCACAGGCGAGGGAATGTTGGGAGACTATTCAACAGATCAAACGGGGGGCATCTACTGCAGCGATAATCTAAATATTTACGGCGGAATGGTAATTTCGATGTCAA
>CAZIQC010000063.1:0-5310 GCA_964541335.1 uncultured Oscillospiraceae bacterium | reverse complement strand
GACGGCTTGGGAATAGGAATTAAGGTTACGAAAACGATGACCGTGAGCGGAGCGTCAGGGGTGATGGGCATCGGCGGCGGCGAAGGAATCGATGCCGGCACGTTGATAGTAACAGACGGTGCAATGGTTATCGGACAAGGCGGCGAAACAACCTCCCCCGATGTTAAATATGATAATACAGCACGGTCGATAGGTATTTCGGCAAAGGAGTTAAAGGTGTCGAACGGTTCACAAGTGCAGGGCGAGGGCGGCACGGTCAACGCAACAGTAAATAACGGCGACACCGCAGATAGCATTGGAGTGTATGTCGGCTCATTTGAGGTTGACAATGCTTATCTCAAGGGAACGGGCGGCGTGGCTACGCACCTGGGCTACAGTGCACGAAGCATAGGGATCTTCTGTTACAAGACGGATGAATGTAAAATTATTAACGACGCCGGAGTGGAGGCTGCCGGCGGCACGGCGACCGCCGGAGGTGGCAAATATGCATGCTCGGACGGAATAAGTGCGTCAAAATTAACGGTGGACGGCTCGACCCTGAAGGCGAGAGCGGGCACGGGCGACAGCGCGTCGGACGTACACTCCTCGGGCACGTTTACGCTTAAAAACGGCGCAACACTTGAAAGAACATTTAACCGCAACGAAGACCTGAGCAAGGTTTTGGTTGAGGCAAACAATCTGTACGTGGGCGACAGCGCAAAGGCTTATGACTGCACCGTTAAGCTTATGGCGGGAAGCAAAATTACGGGCACGCTCGCCATATCCGGCAGCGACGGCAAAACCCTGGCGGAGCTTTTGCCCGACGATTGCGCAATTAGCGGCAAAACGCTGGGTGCTACTACGCTAAATAACGTAACAATCAGCAGCGGGCACACCTGCACCTATGACGATGACGAAAAGTGCACGTGCGGAAGAATGCGCCCCGTTTACTACAAGGACGAAAACGGCAAAACGCAAACCGTTACAAGCTACACCCTTGTAAAAAGCGGAGATAACTTTACCCCCGCAACGGGGTGGTACGTTGTGAAAGACAATGCAACGATAGGAAGTACAATTTGCCCACAAGAGAATGCGGACGTAAAGCTTATTTTGTGCGACGGCATAGCCTTGAGCGCAAGCCAAGGAATAAACGGCGCTACCGCAAGCCTTACCGTTTACGGAACGGCGGCGGGCACGGGGGCACTTAACACACAAGCCTTTTCCGAAAACGGAGCCGAGTGCGACATCTGTCTTAATTCGCTTAAAACAGCGGGTGGAAAAATAAACGCCGACAAGGCGAGCCGTGTTATCATAAAAGGGGATATGACCGTGTCGGGCGGCAGTGTGACGCTTGGCAAAAGTGAAATAAGCGGCAGCTTGGCGGCTGCGAGCGGTGCGGCACTTGCCGCTGTTTTGGCAAACGATTATGCCTATTACAGCGGAAACAAATGGTACACGGCGGAAAAACTTAACGGAATAAACACACTCGGTAATGTGCGTGTGCGGCAAATACCGTTAAAATCGGCAACTCTTACAACGAACAAGGAGAGCTACACCTACGGCGACGACGTTGTGCTTACAATGAACGTTACAACGACAAACGCAACGGTAAACCCCGCGACTGTTCAATACGAGTATTATAAAAAGGACTCCGGCAATTACGAGCTGCAGCACAGAGAAGACGACTACACCGAGTACAAGCTCGGCAAGCTTGCCGCAGGAACATACACATACAAGTGTGTGGTTGAATACGACGGATACACAATCGCGGATACGGCAGAGTTTACGGTGAACAATGCCGCGTTCGATAAAGTCGAGATAAAGCAAAAGGGCACGCTTACATATACGGGAGCGGACCAACAGATTGAGGTTGAAGCGGATATAAAGACCAAAAACAACCAAGAACCCACCGTAACCTACAGCGAAGCGCAAAACGGAACATATGGCGCGGAGCTTCCGTCATTTAAAAACGCGGGCGATTACACCGTTTATTACAAAATAGCGGCGGAAAATCACGAGAGCACGGCGGGAAGCTTTGCGGTAAAGATAAGCCCCGCACCCCTTACGCCGAGCATTAAGGCACAGGATAAGCAGTATGACGGCACTACGGATGCTGCGGTGACGGTAAGCTTTGCGGGACTTGTAAACGGAGAAACCCTTGAAAAAGGCACGGACTATAATGTTCAGGCGGGCTTTATCGGTCCCGAGGCGAACAAAAGCAAACAGGTGAGTGCATATATCGGTCTTGGTAACACCGCCAAAGCGAAAAACTATACTTTGACAACGAATACCGTAACGGACACAACCGCAAAAATAACCCAAGCACCGCTTAAGATAAGTGCCGCCGCGGTTGACGACAAATTTTACGACGGCACAGCCCGCGCCGCGGTAACAAGTGTGAGCTTTACGGGACTTAAGGGCGGCAATGAGCTTGTACGCGATACGGATTATGAGGTTACGGCGGCATTTGTCAACGAAGATGCCGCAAAAAACAAGACGGTAACGGTAACCGTTACACTTAAAGACACGACCCTTGCGTCAAACTATGAGCTTGAAAGCAATACCTGCACGAGCACGGCCGAGATAAAGCCGCTTTCGACTAACGACGAAGAAATAAGTATAGCGGCATTTTCGCCGATGACCTACACGGGAACGCCGCAAACGCCCGCGGCAGAGGTTAAAATAGGCGATTTAACCGTTACGGGCAGTTGGAGCGCGGTAACAAACATCTACGACAAAACAACCTTTACCGCAAACGGCAACTTTACGGGAACGATAGATAACAAGGACACGGGTATGGCGCGGGCAAGACTTGTGCCCAATCCCGAAAAAACAACCACGGCAAAAATCCTTCGCGGAAGTGCGCTTTCCGCGGCAGAGGTAGCCTACGGCGAGTTTTCGGGCGTGGACGGAAACGCGGTTACGGGCGACTTTGCCTGGAAAGACAGCATAGACTCCGTAACCGAAACCACCACCGCACGAATGACATTTACCGAGGGAAGCGGCAACTATGAGGTTGAGGAGTTTGACGTTACGGTGAGTGTGTATACCTTGGGCGGCGGCTCGGGCGGCTCGGGAACAAAGAAAAACAACCTCGACGGCTCGACCACAATAACCAAAACCGACAAAAGAACGGGCACCGTTACGGAAACGACAACCCGCAAAGACGGCTCTTCCACAACGACAATAACCGAAAAGGACGGCACGATAACCGTTGTGGAAAAGGACAAGAGCGGTAACACCGCAACCACCGTAAAAAGAACCGACGGAACGGAAACCACGGTGGAAAAGAACAATAACGGCACGCAAAAAACAACTGAAAAAGCCGCCGACGGCACCGTTTGCGTAACGGAAACAACCGCCGACGGAGCAACCGTTAAAACCGTGACGGACAAAAACGGAAGCATAACGGCGGAAATAACGACCGATGGGGATAAGGAGTGCGAGATTACAATTCCCGCGGAAAATGCCGACACCGTGACGAAAATAATTATCACCGACGAAAACGGCAACACAACAGAGATTACGGACTTTGAAGCAACGGATGACGGCAT
This sequence comes from uncultured Oscillospiraceae bacterium, assembly GCA_964541335.1. Classification (GTDB taxonomy): domain Bacteria; phylum Bacillota; class Clostridia; order UMGS1883; family UMGS1883; genus UMGS1883. The sequence continues at coordinate 1,777 of CAZIQC010000063.1, read as the reverse complement.
TAAGCTGAACTTTGCGGGAAGCGGCACGGCTGTGCCCGTGCGCGAAGAGCGCGGCGGCAAAAAAGAATTTGCCGATGTGCACGGCGTAAACCACTGGGCAACGCAAAGCGTTGATTATGTGTATGCAAAAGGACTTATGGCGGGTGTGGCACAAAATTATTTTGCACCGGACGACGTGCTTACAAGAGCAATGCTTGTTACCGTGCTTTATCGTGCGGAGGGATCGCCCAAGGCGGAAAAGGACATACCCTTTGCCGACGTTACAAAGGATATGTACTGCGCGGACGCGGTAATATGGGCGCGGGAAAACGGCATTGTAAACGGCGTTTCGGAAAATGCCTTTGCCCCCGACGAGTGCATTACGCGCGAGCAAATTGCCGCAATAATTTACAGATATGCGGCGTATAAGGGCACTGCACCCACGGGCGCGTGGGCGATAAGGCTTGATTACGACGACGCGGCGCAAATTGCCGATTATGCGACGGAGGGCGTTATGTACTGCACGCTTAAGGGCATAATGCACGGCAAGGACGCGGCACGTTTCGCACCGAAGGACGCGGCAACGCGTGCGGAAATTGCGGCAATACTTCAAAGATTTATCGAAAACGCACAATAAAAATATTGCAAAAACGAAGGGGAGCTGTCTTGCCGAAAAAAGCAAGGCAGCTCCCTTGGCATGCGGGTGCGGGTTAAAAAAGCACGGCAAGCGCGACTGCGGCAAGAGCAAGCGCCGCCGCCACACACAGCAGTGTGCCGCGAGGTGCCCTGTTGCGGACGAGGGGCGCGTCGACCTCGTTTAAATAAAGCCTTACTATGCGCTGTGCTTCGGCTACGGCGTCGGTCGAGCAGGGCAGGGGGCTGTCGCGCAGAATAAAAATCGCCTGTTCGATATTGCTTGAGTCGATATTGTCGAGAACAACTATTTTGCGTGTATTGTTTTTCATAGCAAGAAAACTCCTTTAAAAAGCTTTTCAACAAAAGTATGACCGAAAAAAGGGCGGCGTAAACATTAAATGTAAAAATTATCCTATATATGCGGCAACAACGGTTATATCGTCGGCATTGGCGGCGCCGAGCTTTGCGGCACGCTCGAGAATAAGCCTTGCAAGGGTGTGAGCTTCGCACCCGTTATAGCTTTTTATAACGGAGTTTATCCAGCCGCCGTCCTTTTTTTCGAGGGCTGATATTCCGTCCGAAACAAGTACGATTATGTCGCCCTTTTCGCTTTTTATTTTAAAGGAGGTACCGTCTTCGCCAAGGAACGCGCCCGCGGGTACGGTGCGCGCGTTTATTCGGCACACGTCGCCGCCGACGCGGGCATAGGTTTCCGCGCCGCCGAATTTATACAGCCGAGATGAGCCGTCGTCAAGACTTATAAGGCACAAATCTATTGCCGAAAGTGTGCCCGAGGCGGTGCATAAAAGCATTGAATTTATCATACCCAGTGCGCTTTCGGGGGAAAGACCCACGATTAAAAGGCGCATAAGGAGCGACGCACAGCGGCGGCTTTCCTCGCGGGCGGCGGTGCCGCTTCCCATACCGTCGCACAAGATGATGGCATAGGTGTGGCGGTCGAGCAGTGCATAAACGGCGCAGTCGCCGCTGTGCGAGCTTTTTGAGCGCACGGCACCGCATACGGCGGCCGTAACGGAAAAGTCGGGCTTTACAACATATGTGTGGGAGCACTCGCCGCAAAGCCGAAGCCCCGTTCTTACAAAAGGTTTGCCGAGTGTTGCTTCAAGTACGCCGCACACGGCGTTTTCGCAACGACCGAAGC
>CAZIQC010000062.1:0-6561 GCA_964541335.1 uncultured Oscillospiraceae bacterium | reverse complement strand
CGTTTTACAACGGCGAAAAGTCGGCTAAGGGCAGAATAGGAAATAAAGATTTGCAATACGATTTCGGTGCCGACGAGAAAAAAATTGTAGAACATGAGGTACTGCTGACCGTTCGCGGAAAGCTTAACCAAAGTACGGACAGCAACAATAATCCGTACTGGGAAGCGAAATACGAAAACGGCGACATTATAATAAACAATATGCTTTCATACGAGGGGAGTACGCCACTTAAAGTAAGTGTGAGCAAAGACAAAAAAACGTACAGCGTTGAGGGCGACGGACTTATTAAGGTGATAGACTCCATAAACGTGTGGCGATATTCGTGGAGCATAAGCGTGGATACGGACAGTGTGTATACGCTTGACGCAACGCGTTTGCTGAAGCATGCAAAGGGAAACGCACTGAACGGGCAAACAAGCGCACCTACGCTTAAGCTCGGCGGTGCGGCGGCACTTGTTCAAACGATAGGCGGCTTTGCCGTAAGCTTGAAATACGGTGAGCTAAGCAGCGAATGGCACAAAAATTCCGACGGAATGGTTACGTACGGAATAGGCTTCGGCGGAAAGATAAGCCTGCCGATAAAGGCAAAAAAGAGCAACTCCGATACTGTCGGCGGCTCGGAGAGTTCGGGAAGCTCAGGAAGCTCGGGCAGCTCCGGCGAACAGGCAAACGTAACGACGGGCAAGGCTTACGCCAACGCATCGGACGAATTCAGCAGAAGCGACAACTGGGACGCAATAGCCGATATGTTCGGTGCGGCGGAGGCGCAGGAGTATTTCGAACAGCACCCCGAAGCGGCGGGCAGCTCGGGAAATATTACAAGCTCGACAGGTTCGACGGGCGGCGGAAGTGTTGAGGAAAGCCTTACCTCAATGTACGGCTCGAGTGTGGCGGAAAAAACCTCCACGGGCGATGTGCAGAAAAAGGATGAAGAGCTGCCCGAGGGCAAGCTCTCCGCCGAGGTTGATAACGTGCTTTTCGGCGAAAAGTATGACGATGACAACAACAAGGTAAGCGGTACGGGCTATGTGGGAATTGACGCGACGCTTGCCCTTGAATTGCCCGAGGATGTTTTGGGGTCGTTCGTATCGAATGCACCCGGAATCAAAGCGAGCGTAACGATAAACACAATCGATAACATTTACGAGATAGAGGCGGGACTCAGCCTTAAAATTATCGAGTGCGAGGGCGTGCTTGCATTTAAGCAGGTAAGCGTAAAAAACAAAGACGTTATCCTGCCCGACAAGATAGAGTTTTACATTCGCGACGGGCTTAAGATACCGCTTGCGGCACCGGTGCTGTTTATGACGGGACTCGGCGGCGGTATAAACGGGCTTGCGGACACGATAGGGGGCGAGTTTGACACGCTTCCGCCGATAACGCTTCTGCTTTATACGAAGCTTGAGGCCATCTCCGTGCTGGAGGGTGAATTTAACGCGAAAATCAGCCTTGAGGAGCTGTCGCTTACGGGCAATATGCAACTCAGTTATGAAGGAATGGAAAAAGTCTTAAAAATGGACGCGGGTATTTACGCACGGTGGATTGAGCCGTGGGAGCTTTCGCTTTACGGCAATGTAAACGTTATTGACGGCATTATAAAGGGCGGCATAACCGTAACGATAGCCGACGATTATTTCTACGGTTATGTTTACGCAAAGCTGTGCGTGCCCGACAGCATACCCCTTGTGGGCGGAAAAACGCTTGCCGGCGTGGAGGCAGCAGTATCGCACGAATTTATCGGAGCGAATGTGTCGATAATCGGAATAAAGTTCGGTGTTAAGTATTACTGGGGCGACAAGGTATCGTTCGGCTCGAATATAGATTTGAGCGCGCCGCCGCTTCCCGGAGAAGGGGGTACGGCGTTGGCAAACGATGTGACATCGCCGTATGCAATCGGCTATTACGGAACGAATGTGTATGCTCTTCCGACAAAGTTGCGCGCGGTTTCAAACGAAAGTGATTGTTACACGGTGACCGAAGAAATTACCAATGCCGACGGCAAAAACGCCCTTTTGTTCGAAATTCCGTACAGCGGCACAGCACCGTCAAGCGACGACATAGAGCTTTATACTCCGAACGCTAACCCGATAAAGCTTATTTTGGATGGCGAAGAAGGTGACAACGAAACCGCAAATATGCTTATCCAAAACCGTGACGACGGAGATTATATCTACATTACCGTGACTGACGGCGAAAATATCGGAAGCGGCACGTGGTCTGTCAAGTACGGAAAGAACAGCGGCTTTAGCATAACGTCGTTTTCCGTGAACGCCGTTGACGACATTCCCGAGCTTGACAAAACCAAAACAACGCTCGGCGATGTTAACACCGCTGACAAGAATAATATGTCCGCTGAAGTGAAATGGGACTACACAACAACCGACCTTGCGGGCAAAAACGGAACGATTGACATTTATCTGACGGAGGATAAGGATATACTCGAAAAAATACAAATCGAGGAAAACACGGGCTATACTCTCGGCACAAACATTTATCACGGAACCGTTGGCTTAACGACGAAATCTGCCGTTGTGAATATTCCGACGGCACTTCCGAGCGGCACGTATTACGCGGTGACAACGCTTACCACGGGTGAGGGAATAAGCACCGCGATAAGTGCCGAGGCAAAGCGCTTTGCAAATCCGAATTTGCCGCACAGTATAAAAAAAGCGACAATTTCTTACGGAGGAAACGGAGAAATATTCGTAAAACCGACCGATGCCGACACGGTTGACTATACACATTATATTGCGCAAATTGTCGACGAAAACGGCAATGCGGTTGAAAACGGTATCGGACAGTTTAAAAAAGGCGAAAGCTTTACTTTCGGAAAAGAGGCGCTTTTGCAGGCAGGGAAAACATACAAGGTTAAGATAAAGACGCTTCGCGAGGAATACACCTCGCTTGACGGCGGGAAAACGTATAAAACGTATTATTACTACGGCTCGGATACGGTCGAATCAAATGAGCTTACATTGCCGCCAACGAATACGCCGACGCTTGTCAGCGCAAAGCTTTATTCAAACGGGGCGCAAAAAAAGGAAATTGACCTGTCGGGCGATGAAGTGTACGTTACCGAGAGTGACGCTGTTGTTGAATACACGTTTAATCAACCCGTTTTCGTGGAGATGGATTTAAACGGGGGCAAGGTTTACTCTTTCAAAACGGATGTTAAGGTAAGCGACACGTCGTTTGCGGAAAGTCAGTTCAGGACAAAATGGACCTTTGCTCTCGATGACCTTGAAGACGGGGACTATGTGGTTGACTTTATTGCGTTTAACAAGCAAAAGGACAGCGTCAAGGGAAGCGACATTGTTAAGAGAAGCGGCATTGCCGCTGTGAACGGGGCTTATTTCGCGTTTACGATCGATACCTCCGCACCGGTGCTTTCACTGGCGCAAAGAGTTGAAAAAAGTATTGCGGGCAATGAGATGAAGCACGGCGCAAACATCGTATTTGCAGATGACGACGGAATATATACCATCGAAGGCATAACCGAGAAAGCGGCAATTCTGAAAATCGACGGTGAAGCCCTCGGCGAAAGCACACCGGGCTTTAAAATCGACGCGGCGGGAAATTTCAGTATAGAGATGACCTTGCCCGAAGATAAAGCAAGCACCTCGCACGTTATAAGCGCAACCGACAAAGCGGGCAACACATCGAACATAACGGTGAGCGCCGTCAGAAAAAGCGGACTGTCTTACAGTGATTTGGAGCTTTATGCAAACGGAGAAAAAATACCCGCAAACGAGCACGGTGAAAAGGTTGTTTCGCTCAAAAACGGAGCTTCGCTTGCGCTTACCGCATATGCCCTGGCAGGCGACAAAAAGATAAAAATTTCGAGCGACGATATTGATTGGAGCGTGCTTTACGCCAAAAATTCCGTTTATTTGGATGACGGAAACGTTACGGCACTTACGCCCACGGAAACTGCCGTAAAAGCAAAGCTGACAACGGCAATCCTGACAACGGAAAGCAACACAACCAAGGATGACGGATTCTCCGATTATGTTATAATTAACATAACAAACAATACCAAGGATGACCTTATCGCCAAAATCGATGAAGCGGAAAAGCTTTTGAACAGCTCGACCGACGCTTCCGAAAGCAAAAAATCCGCCCTTGGCGCCGCAATCGAAGCCGCGCAAAACACAGTTAAAAACCCGTCGGCAACCGGGGACGACTGCACCGCGGCATACAATCTTTTGTCACAGGCGATAGCGGCGTTTAATTCGACGGGCAGCGGCGGCGGAGGCGGCGGCAAGACGAGCTTTAAGCTGAGCGCGGCACAGACGCAGCACGGCAGAGTGGAATTTTCACAAGCTACGGTTAAAAAGGGTAACAGCGTGACAATTACCGCATTTCCCGACGAGGGCTACACCGTGGCGGATATGCTGATAAACGGCGTATCCGTGGGCAGATGCGATGTTTACACAATAGGCTCGGTTAGGGAAAATATTGTTGTAACGGTTATATTTGCCGAAAAGTCCGACGAGCTTCCGTTTGAGGACGTTATAAAAACCGATTGGTATTACAGCTACGTAAAGGCGGCTTACGAAAGAGGCTATATGAACGGAACATCGAGCACAAGGTTTGAACCCGAGCTTACATTGACGAGGGCAATGTTCGTAACGGTGCTCCACCGTATCGACGGCGGTGTATTGACGGGACAAAACGTGTTCGACGACGTATCTGACGACGCATATTACGCAAATGCGGTTGCCTGGGCAAGCGAAAATGGCATTGTGCGCGGCATTTCCGACAAAGAATTTGCCCCCGATGCAAGCATTACCCGCGAGCAAATGGCGGCAATGCTGTACAGATATGCACAATACAAGGGATATGACACTACAGCCGCGGAAAACACCGACATAAGCTGTTATACGGATTATGCCGACATTTCCGACTATGCGGTAAGTGCAATGCGGTATACCGCGGGCACGGGCTTGATTGCAGGCAAGAGCGAAAGCACACTTAACCCCAAGGACACGGCAACACGTGCCGAGGCGGCAACGGTATTCGTAAGATTTGCCGATACCGCAAAATAAAAGCGGCACAAAAAAAGTGTATAAGACAAAAAAGCTGTACGGTTTTCATAACCGTACAGCTTTTTTGATTGGATTTTCGGCAAAAATGCCGAGGCTAATTATTCATAAAGCGCGACAAAAACGCCTTTGTTTCCTTTTTTTGCGGGGATGTGAATATTTGCTCGGGCGAGCCTTCTTCGCAAATAACGCCGTTTGCCATAAATACCACGTGATTTGACACATCGCGTGCAAACGCCATTTCGTGAGTAACGATAAGCATTGTCAAGCCTTCCTTTGCGATTGCCTTTATAACCTCAAGCACCTCTCCGACCATTTGCGGGTCGAGTGCGGAGGTCGGCTCGTCAAAAAGGATAACGTCGGGCTTCATTGCAAGTGCGCGCGCAATGGCAACGCGCTGCTTTTGCCCGCCCGAAAGCTGACGCGGCTTGGCGTTAATGTACGGCGCCATACCGACCTTTTCAAGGTAAAGCATAGCTTCACGGCGCACGGTTTCCTTATCGAGCTTTAAAACCTTTCTCAAACCGATCATACAATTTTTGAGTACGGACATATTGTCGAACAGGTTAAAGCTTTGAAAAACCATTTCAACCTTTGCGCGGTATGCGGGAATGTTTTTCGTTTCGAGAATGTTTTGCCCGTTATATATTATTTTGCCGTCGGTTGGCTCTTCCAAAAGATTTATACAACGAAGCATTGTGGATTTTCCCGAGCCGGACGAGCCGATTATACAGGTAACGTCGCCGCGGTTTACGGAAAAGTTAATATCCTTGAGCACGTTGTTCTCGCCGAAGGATTTTTTCAGACCTTGAATTTCTATTATTTTTTCGGAATTATTCATCGATGGTCCTCCTTTACCGCAAAGCTTTCGTCGGGGATTGCGGATGATTGGTGCAAAAGATAAGAATCGGGACCGTCTATCTTGTGCTCAATATATTTTAATATGCGCGTTATCGAAAACGTAAGAATAAAATATATAACACAGGCAACAACGTAGGTTTCGAATATTGACCACGTCATTTTCGAAATTTTTGCCGTGAAAAAGTAAAGCTCCGTTACACCGATAACGTTAAGAACGGAAGTGTCCTTTATATTTATGACAAATTCGTTGCTTATGGCGGGCAAAATGTTGCGCATTGTTTGCGGAATGATAACATTTATCATTGCCTGCCAGTGGTTCATTCCTATGGAATACGCCCCCTCAAACTGACCGCGATCCACAGAAATTATGCCGCCGCGCACGATTTCCGCCATATATGCACCCGTGTTAATGGAAACGATGAATATTCCCGCGGGAATAAGCGGAAGCGTAGCCCCGTTGTGCATAAAGGCATAGCCCCAAAATATTACCATAGACTGAACCATCATCGGCGTGCCGCGGAATATCTCAACATATATGCTGATAATAACATTAACAAGCTTTACAACAAAGCGAATCGCGGCGTTTTTCGGGGTGGGGATTGTGCGGACAACCCCCGTAATAAGCCCGATTACAAGTCCTATTAGCGTTCCCGCG
>CAZIQC010000061.1:0-6588 GCA_964541335.1 uncultured Oscillospiraceae bacterium | reverse complement strand
ACATACATACATACATACATACATACATACATACATACATACAGCTTATCGTGCCGCTCATATATTTGTCAACTCCTTTTTTCGTTTTTTGTGCCGTAAGGCTCAATTCACAAAATCGCAGGCTTCAATTCTTGCCAAAGGCAATTCATTGATTTCATCTTCAATGAAATCAGTATATCATAATTTTCCTTGAAAGTCAATCCGAATGTTTGCCGTCTTCCGTCAAGCTCAGGCATATTTTGCAACTCCCAAGATATGGTAATAATACACGGGAATTGCGCTCCACCCGTGGCACAGGCTTGCCGCCGAGCCGAAAGATTCGTCCCCCTCAAGTGTTTCCCAAAAGGTGGTTGCGCCGTTTTGCAACATATAGGAGTATTTCTCGCGTATGTCGTTTAAAACGAGTTCGGCATTATCTTTGTCTTGCAAAAGAAGCGCGTCGTACACGTAGCACAGCATTGACAGCGTGGCGGGCTGCATTGTGCCGCTCTTCAATTTTTCGTAAACGGAGGGCGTGCCCAAGCCCGCCAGCATTGCAAACGCGTTGCCGAGTTCTGTAAACAGCTCTTTGCGCGCGGTGCTTACGAAATATGACCCCTCCTTTTCATCGTAAAAGGTTGCCTTTATCGCGCGGCGCATTTTTTCTTCGTCAAAGGAAAGGTCGCACGCACCGTCGCACAGCTCCTTAAAATGCTTTACGGCGAAAAGGTAAGCGCAGTTTAATATAAGGTCGTACCGCTTGCCGCTCTCCTCGTAAACGCCGTCGCTTCCGTCGTTCCACTCGTAAAAATTCCAAAACGGTTTTTCAAGGTTGGGGATAAGCCCGCTTTCGTCGATTTTTTGCGCAAAAACGGACAAAATGGTTTTCATTGTATCCATAACGCTTTCTGCAAGCGATATATCGCCCGTATATTTTACATATTCGCTTACGGCAACTATATACATAATCGAGAAAAACGGTATCGACGGCGTATTAACCGCGGGAAAGGTAAGCTCAAGCAAGCCGTTTTCCATTTTTCCCTTTGACATAAGAAGCAAATTCGCTCTCGCAAAGCTTGCATTGTCAAAGGCGTAATAGCCGCACAGCATTTGATTGCGCGAATCGAGTATGTAAAGTGCCTGCTCGCGCCAGGGGCAATCCTCGTAATGCTCGTGCATACAGCATTTTAAGGTTTTTACGCAGGTGTCGTAAATTTTTTTGTCAAGCCCCGAAATCAAAACCTTTTTTTCTTCCGTGGGGTATTCGCACGGCAAAAGCTCCACCGCACGTGCCTCGCCCTCTCCCTCGAAGAAAAGCTGTATGTAGCGCACACCCAAGCGCACGAAAAGCTGTGTAAAATCATTTTCGCCCTTTTCGCAGTAAAACTTAAGCGAAAAATCGCGGTCGCCTATTATTCTGCGCACACAGCCTTCTTTTATATGCTCGCCGTATGCCGCGGTTACGGTGCATTTGTCGGCACAGCTTATTTTTAAGCGCAAATAGCCCACCGTTTCCGCGCCGAGGTCGTAGATACGCTTTTTTTCGTCAATAAGCTTCGCCTCAATCGGTGCAAGCAAGCGGCACTTTTTCACGGGGCGCGGAAGAAGCGCACAGTTCTTTATTTCGGACAAAATGCTTTTCCCGTAGGTTGTTTCTTCGGAGCGGCGCATATCCGACGCCAGCCCGAGCTGCCATGTTATGTTCCGCGTTAAGCCCTGCACATATTCCGTGCAGAGCGCACTTTGCGTATCTTCCGAGCTTGCCGCAACGGTTTTTCCGCCGCTTTCCACGCAAAATATTACGCCGGGAAGCCCCGCTATGCTCGTGAGAGAGTTTACCCCCTCATAGCGAGCAACGATTTTTATCTCGTTTTCGCCGCTTCGGCAATACTCGCTTATATCTACCGTATCGTAATATTTTTCGAAATCAAACCCGTGATATTGCCCGAATGCCGCCACAGTGCCGTTTACCTCAGCAATGTAGTCGCTCACGGCGCATATTTTCAGCGTTACCTTTTCGCCCGTATGAGAAAAGGTTTCCTTAAATACCGCGTATTGATTTTTCTCGGGCGCGGCGTTTACCCATATCCACTGTCCGTTTATTGCGCTTGCATTATTCATTTTTTACCTCCAAACTTTATTCTTACCAAACGAAAATGTCGTTTCCGCGGAGCTTTAAAAGTGCCTCTGCATAGAAAAAGTCGCCGTAAATTATCGGAATGTGCACTCCGTCCTCGTTTTCGTTGGGATAGCGCTCCGTTCCGTAAAGTACAAGCGCGTCCGTGCTTTTGTCGTAATCGCAGAAGCACTCGTCCGTTGCGTGCAAAATTTTGAGTGCGGCGGAAACGTATTTTTCCGCACGTTCTTTATCGGTATATTTTGCAATTTCCAAAAGGCCGCACGCGGCGCACAGTCCCGCCGTGCTGTCATAGTAGGCTTTGTCCTTGGGTTGATCGAAATCAACGGGGATTTTCCACCCGAACTCTTCCGCACGGTGCACGAAATAATCGGCGCATTTTTCCGCCGCGGCAAGATAGCGCCGCTCCTTTGTGTGCACGTAAGAAATAAGCATACCGTACACAGCCCACGCTTCGCCGCGCGTCCAGCACGAGCCTTCCTTATAGCCTTGTCCCGCGTAGGCGCGCACGGCTTCGCCCGTGTCGGGGTTATGCTCCACTATATGATTTATGCTTCCGTCCTCTCTTATATGGTCGCGCAGTGCCATATCGGCATGGTTCATCGCCATACGCTTGAAGCGGTCATTCCCGCACTCGTCCGATGCCCAGTATAAAAGCGGCAAATTCATCAAGCAATCGATAATTGACCAATAGGCAACCTCCCTCCCGTTCCATGCGGAAATAAAGCCGCCGTCGGGATTATAGCGCGAGGCAAGCGCCGCCGCAAGATACAAATTTTTGTTGCGCGAGGTATCGCTTCCGAAAACGCGTGCGTGCACGCCCAGAGTTAAATGATACATAAAGCCCACATCATGGTGTAAAAGCGTAAAGTCTTTCAGTGCGCCGTCAAGCAATTCCTGCGAGCGAAGTGCCGTGTCCTTATACACGGCTTTTTTTGTTTCGGCATACATAAGCCACATCATTCCGCCCCAAAATCCGTTTGTCCACCAATCGGGTGCGGATATGCTCTTATCGTCGTGCACGCCGTTTTGTGCGGTGTAGGGAAGCTTGTTGCGGCTTCGCACGGCAACTTCGGCAAGCTTGCCCTCCGTTTTTTGCCAAACCGCTTCAATCCAAGCTTTTTCGTTTGAATTAAGCACATAATTCGTCATATATTTTCTCTCCTTTTTAATTATCGTCTGTTTTTTCGCGCAGTGTTACCGGTCCGATAAGTCCGGTGGGTTCAAACACGTCCACACACGAGAACGGGTCGCGCACGGCATTCGCAAGGGTGGTTGTTACCTCCGCTTCAAGCTCGTTTTCGCCGCTGTGCAGATTTTCGAGCGGGAATGTGTACGGCGGGCATATGCGCACGCCCGCGTCCTTGCCGTTTATCGTTACGCGCACCGTTTCGTAAACCGCGCCCAAGTCTAACAGAGCTTCTCCCCCGCGGTGCGTAAACGTTGCTTTGTATTTAAGCGTACCCGAAAATTCGGGGAGGGCGTCCGCCGCACCCATATTTTCGAGCTGTGCCGCTTCCTTATAAAGCGAAAACTTCTCGGGGGCGAAAAAGTCCGCCTTTTCTATTTTCCACACGGCGTTAAGGGGCTGCGGCGCGCCGTAGTGCTTTTCAGTGGGCGGCAACTCCTTTTCTCCGAAAACATATATCACCGATTCGTACGGGTAAAGCCTCAGCACACCGTCGGGGCGGGTGTAGCGCCTTTCGTTCAGCGCGTCGTACAAAACGGGCGTGCCGCTTTCGCGAAAGGATATTTTACATTCCGCCTTTTTATGCGGGTGCTCGTTTGAAAGCATATACAAATGCTTTCCGTCCTTTTTGTAGTGATAAACGCGCACATATTCGTGCACGGCTTCGAGCGTAACGTCGCACAGTCCGAGCTTTTTTACCTCCGCCGCCGCTTCTTTTGCGGGGATTGTGCGGCACACCGCCTTTACCCCGTCGATTATTGTTTCTGCCTCGGCTTCGGGGATATTTTCGCACACATCGGTGGGGTAATCCTCGGCAAAGATAACGGGTAGACCGTTTTTCGCCGCGTCAATCATCCAAAGCAACGCCTTTTTCGGCAGTGCCGCACAGTGCGGCACAAGCAATATGCCGAAGCTTTCGCCGTTTATCGAAAGCCTGCCGCCCTCAACGGTTGCCTCCCCGAGTATATCCGCCCAAACAAGGTCAAAGTCGATTTGATTTTTATAAAGCTCGTGCGCCAAAGTATCGGCGGGCATACATTTGTCGTACCATTCCGCCTCGGCGTGGTAAAGCACCGCCGCACTTGCGATATGCTCCCCGCCCGAGAAAATCGCGCACATTTTTTCCATATACCGCGTCAATATGCCGAAATATTTGTGCTGCGGATTTTTCCCCCGCGCGTAAAAATGCGGCGGACAGTCCGGGTCGGGACATTCGCGCATTGAATACGCATGCGGCACGAAATAATTTATTCCGCGCACCAGCATAAAATCGGCAAGCCATTTCATAAGCTTAAGCCCCTCGCTCCAGCCGTATGCGCCGAATATTTCGCAAAAGGCGCGTCCGCGCATATCAGGATTGAGATGCGCCATCGACGAGCCGAGCTTTGCGAGCGTGTAATGGAAAAACTCGCCGTTGCAATCTATAACGGCACACGCCGAGCGCGTGCGCTTGCAGTCACGCCCGGGGAGAATTTGGCGCAGCACAACATCTATCCCCGCGTATGACTGCCCGCTCAGTGCGCGGAAATAGTGTCCCGTTCCCATACCGAGGCGCGCGTGCGCACCGTCGTCTTCTATAACGTGCCCCACATAGTCAATGCCGCGGGCGCGGCACCACTCTCCCAAAACGGTCGAAAAATTGTCGGCATAAAGGCGCGAAACGGTATTCATATAGCAATATGCGGCTTTTTTTCCAAATCGGGGCGTATCGGTAAACAAAAACGGAAGCTCGGGCGTAAAGTCCGCCCCCCACTCCTTTGATAAAAGCTCAATCAAGCCGTCACAATACGGAATCGGCATATTGTAATCACCGAGGCGCGCTTTTTTTTCAAACCACGCGTCCGCATTGCCGAACTGCGGCTCATCCGAGAAAAAGCCCGCAAAGGTTTTGCCGAACTCGTCGCCGAATTTTTCGTAATGCGGCTCGTAAACCGCCTCTATAAGGCACTGCGTACCGCCCTTTAAAAGATAATTTATATAGTCGCGCTTGCCGTTGCCGCCTGCGCGCGAAACAACTATGAAATACACCCTCCACAGCCCCTCGGGCACGTCCCAGTAAAGAGTGTTTCCCGAAAGTCTGTCGTTTAAAACAACCGCCGTGCCGTCGGGTTCGTTCGGCATTGCCACGGCGGCAATGATTTTTTCGTCATCGCACTCGTTTACGGGGCAGTGAAATGCCGTCCCCGCCAGCGGTCCGTAAGCGTCCATATGGCGTTCGAGCATAAATTTGCGCAAAAACTGCGGATATTTTTTCGCCGCAAGTCCGTTGGCATATCCCGTGGGGAAAACGCGGTCGTCCAGCACCCACACGCGCATACCGCGCTTTTTTGCCTCGGACAATATAAAGCGCATATCCGAGAACCATTTTTCGCCCATAAAATCGGGATGCGGGCGCGACTCTACGCAAAACTCCGTTATCCCGTCGGAATATATGCGGTCGATTTCTTCGGTTATAACGTCGTGCGCCTCGCCGCGCACCCACAAAAACGGGAACAGGTGATTGTTTTTCATATTTTTCCTCATTTCTTTAGGCTTGTTTTCCCTTGGCGTTATTGCAAAATCGGCGAGCGATACGAACGGCAAAGCAATATATCACACCGCAAGGTATATCGCAAATTCCGCCGGGAATTTTATATCGCTGATTTCATCTTCGATGAAATCATTATACATCACCGCTTAAATTCCGTCAATCAAAATTTAAGCGTGCCGATAAAGTCGACACGCTTAAGTTTTATGTCGTGCTTTCAGCCTCGGCGCATAAACGGTAAATGCGGTAAATTATCGCCGCCGCCTGTGCACGGGTAAGCTCGCTTTCCGGATTGAAGAAGCCGCGGTCGTCCCCCGCGAAAATCGAGGCACGCACCACGCTTTTTACGGCAGCTTCCGCCCAGGGCGCAATGTTCGCACCATCCGCAAAAAGCTCGGCAAGGATTATTCCTTCACCGCCGCCGTCCGTAAATGCGGCGCACACCTTTGCCGCTTCCTGGCGGGTAATGCTTTTATTCGGATAAAAGCACCCGTCGGGGTAGCCCCGCATTAAATTAAGGTCGCTTGCGGTGCACACGTCCGCGGCAAACCAATCGTCGGCAAATACATCACCGAATCGGGGCGAAAACTCCGCCCGCGCTTCTTTGCAAAGCCTGAGTGCCAGCGCGGCAAATTCCGCACGGGTGACGGCACGGTCGGGTTCGAAGTGTGTTTCGTTTACACCGTTTACAAGTCCCGCATTTCTTGCCGCGGCGATTTCCTCTTCCGCCCAGTGGTTCGCAGTGTCGATAAAGCT
>CAZIQC010000060.1:0-6604 GCA_964541335.1 uncultured Oscillospiraceae bacterium | reverse complement strand
CGCAAATTATACCAAATTCATAAAAGAGGATTACGCCGGAATTTTCGACCGCGACTATCGGGCAAAGCCGCAGTTTTGGGCAATAGCCGACTCGAAAAAATATTTCACCGAGATTTTAAAGGAGGACACCTCGCGCATAAGGCTGTCGGTGGATTCAAAAATACTTGCCTTTGAGGATGAAGCCTCGCTTTCGGAAAAGGGCGGCGTTGTTTATGCCGACGCGGATGAGCTTTTAACACGGCTTAATATAAAATACGTAAAGCTCGGCGATAAAATAACCGTTATCAATAACGGCAAATTCTTGGAGCTTACCGTGGGCAGTGACGTTATCAATTCCGATTTTAAGGAAAAGCGTATTTCTTCGGCAGTGCTTTCGGAAAACGGAAGGGTGTACATTCCCGTGGTGGATATATGCACGGAGCTTGGCTTCGGCACAACGTACAGCCAAATGAGAAATATGGTTGCCATATCCACAAATGCGGTAGGAGAAGCGCTTATTTAAGGAGGGTAAAAATGTTTAAACCAAAACAAAGAATTTTAAGTGCGTGTATGGTTGCCGCGGCAATGCTTCCCGCCGCGTGCGCGTACGGCGCAGATGACGCGGTTGCCTTGCGCAAAGCAAATTTCGGACTTGAACTGCTGACGGGGTGTCGGCAAACCTTTGACGCCGACACCGACGGTTGGTCGGGCATAAGCGGCACCGAAAGCATAACCGCCGAAAACGGTGCAATGAAAGTTACAGGCGGCAGTGGCGTGAGCACAAGCGTCGGAAACGCCTTTTATGCCGCCTCCGCACCGACGGGCGCGCGATATTGGACGTTTGAAGACGGCGAGAAAGCGGAGGTTTGCGCGGACTACTCGCTCGAATACGGCAAATGGGCGGGGCAAAGCTTTTCCGCCGGAACAAAGAAATGGATGAAGCCTGCATACATTGCGGCGGCGGACGTGTACACAAAAAATGTGGCGGATGCCGACATAGCCGACGACGGCACACTTCCTGCGGCAAACAACCAAAGCGCCCTTCCGGGGAAATCAAGCCAAAACGCCATGGGCTTGTGGTTTCCCGCAAAAAAGCTCTATACGGGTACCTTGGGGCAGGTTATCGCTGTGCGGACAAAGCTTTCGCGAACAATGCTGGGCAACGCCCAAGCCTTTAACTTAAGCTTTGACTCAACAACCAGCACAAAATACGATCAGGCGGTGTTTGCCTGCTTAAGACGCCCCGACAACCCGTCGGAAATAAAGGATATTGCTTCGGGTACAGCGTGCGCCGTCCCCTTTATAGAGGACGAAAACATAGCTGCCCTCGGCGCGATAAACAACTCAAAATGGACGACCTTTACGGCAACGCTTAATATAACCGACGATGTTTTCGACGATAACGGCGACACCGTGCTGTGGATTATCACACGCGCAAAGTCGGCAAAGGGCAGCAACGGCAACTACAACGGACTGTCGCGCGGACAGTGGGTTTATTTCGACAATATTTCTCTTGAACCGCAAATCGTCGAAAAAGAAGAGCGGTACGCCTTTAATTGCGACATATCCTCTTTCGGCGGCACGGTTAAGGCGGAGCTTACGGCGGACGGGGAGCGCACGCTTTGGTCCGAAAGCTTTACCCTGACCGACGGAGAACGTAAAACCATCGGCGGAAGCTTTACTCTTAAAAATAACGACGCATTTTTGTTGGGTGATAACCACGGCTCGCTCAATGCGGAGGACAATGACAGGCTGAAGCTGAAAATAACGGGCGGCACTTCATTTGCGATTGATAATGTAACGCTTGTGAAAAACGAAACCGACCTTTCTTTGATTAAGGGAAAAACGGTAAGCCTGTATGCGGAGATTTTCTCCTCCGCGGATAAGGACGGTGCGAGCCTTGTGTGTGCTCTTGCCGACGGGGCGCATACGGAGAGAAAAGCCGTGTCGCTTAAAAAGGGCGTATCGTCATACTTAATGAGCTTTACCTACCCGGAAGCCGCAACTGCCGCAAATGCTGAATACAGCGTACAGGCGACCGACGGAACCCTCCTTACCGAGAAAACATACGGCGCACGGTTCTTTGAAAACGGCGTAAATCTTGTCGGAAACGATGCCGACGGCGCGCCGGCACTCAAAAGCTTCGGCGCGGGAGAATATCTGGTCGAATTTGCGGTAAGCGGCATAACGGAAGCGCAGAGCCTTACCGTTACGCTGGCGGGCATATCGAAAAGCACGGAGGTAACGGGTGACGGCGTGTATGCGGTAACGTTTGCGCTTTCCGCCGACGATATAAATACTCTCTCTGAGAATGCTTTTATTGAAGCAAACGGCAGCATAACGGATATTACGCTGAAAAAGGTAATGAATTATGAATAAGAATTATGAAAAAGCTTGAGAGAGGGTGACGGAATGAATGTTGGAAAAAGGCTGTGCGCCGCACTTATCGCTGTCGTTATGACGGCGGGCGGCACGTGCGGCGCGGCGAATTGCACGGTAAAAAAGGAATGGTCGAACGCGACCGACAAATCCACCGCCATTGTTGACGTTACCTTTGACGGCGACGATACTGACGGCATAAGCGTGGTGGCGGGCTATGAGGCGAACGGCGCATTGTGCGCCGTAAGCGTAAAGCCGCTGGAACAAAACACGGCAAAGCAC
This sequence comes from uncultured Oscillospiraceae bacterium, assembly GCA_964541335.1. GTDB lineage: Bacteria > Bacillota > Clostridia > UMGS1883 > UMGS1883 > UMGS1883. The sequence continues at coordinate 3,964 of CAZIQC010000060.1, read as the reverse complement.
ACGGTTGATTTTTTAAACCTGACCGAGCTTGACCGCGGGAAGCTGTTTTTATGGAACGCGGACACTCTTGCCCCGTTGACTCCGGCGCAGGACAGCACCCGTGCCGCCTTTGCGGACGGAATAAAAACCCCCCTTGCAGCGGCGAATTCCTTTACGACGGCGTACTTGCGGCGTGTCACCTTTGAAACGGAGGATTTTTCCGTATTTCGGTCGGATTTGTATAACCATAATGTGCCCGACTTTATCAAAACCGACGAAATAACCGCCCACAGCGGCGACTTTTCCCTTAAGGTGTGCGCAAGAAGCAACGCCGCACAAACGCTCGGCGCATATATAACGGGTATTGACCCCGCCTCCGACGAAACCGTGGCGATAAGCTGTTATGTGCGAAATCCGGCGGGTGTATCGACGCAGAGATATGAAATTCAGGCATATTATCCGACGGAAAGCGGAAAGGAGTGGAAGGCGTGCGGAATCCCCGTTACGGCAACCGACACGGGGTGGACGCTTCTCAGGGGCGAAATTGACTACTCCGATTATGCTTTTACCGACACGCCCTATGTGCAAATTATCACCAAGGACGGTTACACGGGCGATTTTTATGTTGACGATTTCCTCATCGAGGCGCAATCCACGCCTGACCGCTATGACGATTTAACCTACACCGCGCCCGTGCGCGGAAACGGCATATCGGACACGGCAAGTGCCGTTTCCGCCGAAGAAAAAACCGAGCGCGAAAATTTACCAGTTTTAAAGAATGTATACGGCGAATATTTTAAAATCGGTGCGGCTGTTTGCGACAATGCGCTGAACCCCGAAAATCGCTACAATCGCATTATAACAAAGCATTTTAACAGTGCCGTTTCGGAAAATGCCTTTAAAATGCAAAGCCTTGTGAAAGACCCACAAAAAAAAGACGTGTACGATTTTTCCGCGGCAGACGGGTTTATGGATTTTTGCGCACAAAGCGGTATCGCCGACATTGCGGGGCATTGCCTTGTTTGGGATTTGCAGTCGGTAAAGCCCTATCTTGAAGATTCGGCGGGAAACACCCTCTCGCGTGATGCGGCACTTGCCTTTATGAAAGAATACATAAACAAGGTTATTCGCCATTTTGAAGGTGACGGAAATGAAAACGAATATCTCGGCGGTGTCGATTACTCTTCCTGGCATATAAACGTGTGGGACGTTGTAAACGAAGCGGCTGACGGCTACACCGCCGACGGCTACAAAACAAGCGGCGGCGGGTGGATAAATGCAGTCGGCACGGATTATGTCGACTATGCCTATGCTTACGCCGCGGAGGTTTGCGATAACGGCGAGTATGACATATCTCTTCGTTACAACGATTATAACGAGTATGACGAAAATAAGCTTACCGCCGTTTACAACATTGTAAAAGGACTTAAGGACGACGGCAAGCGCGTGGATACCGTCGGTATACAGTCGCACTACCGCGCGAATGTAAACGTGAACGATGTGCGAAGAGCGTTTGAGCGCCTTGCCTCACTGGGTGTAAGCATAGACGTTACCGAGCTTGACGTAAGCGCATATACCGACGAGCAACGAAATGCCCGCGTTCAGCTTTACGAAAGCGGCGTTGCCGAAAGTGCCGAATACAATCAAATAATGCTTTACCGCGACTTATTCGAGCTGTACAAGGAATATAAAGACACCGTCGGGCGGGTAAATTTCTGGACGGTGACGGATCGCCTGTCCGCAACGAACGGCTCGGAAAACGGCTTCTACCGGACGGACTACGGCGGCATATTCGACCGTAATTATATTGCAAAGCCGCAGTTTTGGGCAATTACCGACGCGGCGCGTTTTGAAACGCTTTATCCGCAATATAAACGGAAAACAGAGCTTGTTTGGAATTTTGAGGACAACGTGGGCGAGGAGGTAAGCGCCGCCTACAGCCTTGACGTGGGCAAGTGGACGGGCGGTAATAACGAAAGTACCAACAATTATCGCTCGGGAATGTCGCCCACGTACGTAAAGCATACCGATGTTCCGTTTGAGTACATATCCTCGGGCGAAAACAACGGCTGTATGAAAATAAGCCTTCCAGCGCGCCCCGCAGATTATGACACAAGCGACGAGGGGTGGTACATTCCGCAGGGGATGGGTATACGGGTGCGCCTGAGTAAGGATGTGCTTGACGTGGGGAAGACCTACACCCTCAGCTTTAATATGGCGGACGGCTATGCGAAAACCAATCAAAACAGGGTTTATGCCAAGCTTCGCCGCCCGGACGACCCGCGAAATATTAACGGCGGCGGCGGTACGGTAAGTAAGCTTCCCTGGCTGAATGACGACGGAAGCGACGCCATCGGGCAAACCGCGGTCGGTTGGCACAGCTACACTGCGGAACTTACCCCCGCGGAAAGCGATTTTGACGAAAGCGGCTACACAGTGCTGTGGATTGTTTTGCGCCCGTACAACGCAAAGTCGAACGGCACGTATAACCAGATGTTGCCCGGAAAAGACGTATTCTATTTCGACGATATATCCTTGTCGGAGAAGCAATAGGGCATATTTGCCCCGCAAACCGCGAAAGCGCCCCGCGCCGACAGACCGTGCTTTGAAAAATGCTTTTCACCGCACTGACAAGCATTTGCAAACGCGGCAAGTCGGCACACGGCACATCGCGAACTGCGGACAAGCAATGAAAATAAATACAAACAGAAGGAGCTGTGAAAAAATGAAAAGACTTTCAAAAATCTGTTCGTTGCTGACGGCGGCGGCACTGCTTTTGGGCGTTGCTCCCGCTATGGCATACACGGATGAAAACAACACAAAGACTTGGACATTTGAGAAGAGAACCGCCGCCGACGGCACCACCGTTGTTGACGATATCGCTTTTAAATGGTCAGAGTTTTACGCCACGAATAAAACGAAAACGGTAGGCCCGACGACCACAACAATAAACGAAAACAACAAAAATATTGATGAGGTTGAGCTTAAAAACGTTGTCGGTGCGTGGCAACGCATTGTGCCGCAAACCTATTCGGCGGCGCGCTACGATCCCACGGCGGTGGCGCACACTTATGTAAATTCCGATGTTAAAAATAAATACTACGGTGATTATGAAAATGTAGCGGAGCTTGATGCCCCCGAAGACGCGAATCTCGGAGAGAGTTGCGTAAGACTGAGAACAAAGTATCAGGGAAGATCATCCGTGCTTGCAATGAAGCTTAATCTTACGGACAGAGACGTTATCCCGGGCAGGGTATATAAGCTTACGTTTTATGCGGCAACAAACAAAACCGCTCCCGTAAAGACAAAACAAAACGACGACGGAACGTACAGCTATGATATCGATGACAACACGAATACAATAACCACGACCGATGCCGATTATGCGCAAATGCGCGTATATGCGGGCTTCAGAACTCCGAACACGGTGTTTGTCGAAAGCGGAGAGTCGAGCAAAGAGCAAAAGTGGCTTAACGGCACTTGGACGAATGTTTCGGGCACGCCGACGTACGGTTCGCTCCATTCTGCAAAAATGGGCGACAAGGGTGTGTGGAAAGAGTATACACTCTACATAAAACCCGCCGAAAGCGACTTTAAAGACGGACTTGTATCGTTGTGGCTTGGTGCGGGATCTGAGTATTCGTCGGAGGATAAATGCTATCCCGTTCTTAACGACACCTTTAACGCCGTTTATTTTGACAATATCTCTCTTTCGCCGCTGGATGCGGAAGCGTCCGTCACCACGGCTGCGGTAAAGCAGGGACAGCGTTGGCTTTTTGAAGACGGCGAAAGCGCGGAAATAACCGCACAAGGCGCGGCGTATGAATACGGAAAATGGACAATAGCCGGCGAGTATAACAATAAAGTGTACGCTACAACCGACTTTGCCATACCGCACTATGTAAAAACGGCAGACGTGTTGCAATACAATGCGAGATATAACCCCAGTTCGTCAAGCTGGAATCCATCCTACTGGGCTTATCAC
>CAZIQC010000059.1:0-6654 GCA_964541335.1 uncultured Oscillospiraceae bacterium | reverse complement strand
AAAAATCCTCCCGTCACGCGGAACGCGTGCCACACTCCTTTAGGCAAGGAGGGCTTTTTTATCCCTAACATTTCAAGCTATAGAAACAGTGAGCAATTCAGGTGCCGATATTATCCCGATTTTTCTTTGCGGTTGTAATTGAGGAAATAAGCTTTCTGCGAATTGTTCCGCACATATTGTTCAAATTATCGTACGTTACCTTGTCCATCGCATTTACTTTAAACAAAATTTCCAACCAATATTCCGTTTCATAACACTCTTTGAGAGAAATTTCGAGTTTATGTATAAAATCTGCCCTGCTCTGCGCATATTTTGCTTCGTGTGAATTTGCACCTATTGACGAACAAGACCGCAAAAGCTGATTTGTAAATACCGTTCGACCTTTGATACCGTCACAAACCGCAGTTGTTTCGACAGTCAACTCTACCGCTAATTCTTTAATGGTTTTATCTTTCATAACAACCTCTTTTCGGCGATATGCTCGCTAACGCTCGCGCGATATATTTTCGTTTCTCCGAAAATGCGATATAACCTCATTTTATTCGGTTGCGATATGATATAAATTCCTTTATCTCGTGCCGTAAGGCACATATCGCATTGCAAAGCAATATATCGCGCCAAGCGGCATATCGCAAATTCCGCCGGGAATTTATATCGCCGGGCTTAATCGTTTCACGATTAAGCCCATTATACCACAAAAGAAAAGTTTTCACAACAGGAAAAAGGCATTTTTAAGCGAAATCCGTTATTTTATTTTTTTGTGCTTTGCGCCGATTAAAAGCGCGTTTATCACCGAAAGGAGCATAACGCCCACATCGGCAAATATGGCAAACCACATATTTTGATATTTTGTCATACTTAAAAGCATTACCGAAAATTTTACCGCAAGGATAAACGCCACGTTTTGATAAACGGTTCGCACAGCTGTTTTAGAAAGGGAAATCGCCTCGCAAAGAAGATTTAGGTTATCGTTTGTGATAACGGCGTCCGCGGCTTCTATGGCGGCATCGCTTCCGATAACGCCCATTGCCGCGCCTATGTCCGCGCGCATTATAACGGGGGCGTCGTTAATGCCGTCGCCTATATAGCAAAGGGTTGCGCGATTGTTGTTTTCCATAAGCTTTTCCACGGCACAGACCTTGTCCGCGGGCAAAAGCTCGCAATGCACTTCATCGGGAGAAACAAGCCGTGCAACTGCTTTGGCGCTTTCTTTTGTATCGCCGGTGAGCATTACGCATTTTTTTACGCCTAAGCTCTTAAGCCGCGGCACAAACGAGGCGGCGGCGGGGCGCACCTTGTCCTCCAGAGTGATACAGCCCAGGAAGCGCCCGTTTTCGGCAATGTAAACAACCGTTTGCGTGGCGGGTGCGGTGACGGCTATACCCTTTTCGCGCATAAGGCGCGCATTGCCCGCGCAAAGCTCGCCCGAGGCGGTTTCAAGGCATATGCCGCGCCCGACAAGCTCCGTTTGCCGCTCGCACTCGATATCAACCGGTTTTCCGTATGCTTCCGTAACGGACAGGGCTATGGGGTGATTGGAAAAGCTTTCGCACGCGGCAGCCTTAAACAGCAGCTCTTCTTTCGAAATGCCGTTCGGGATAATTTCCTTTATGCCGAAGCGCCCTTCCGTTACGGTGCCGGTTTTGTCGAACGCAACAACGGCGCACCGTGCCAGATTTTCTATACAAACGGCACCCTTGACAAGTATTCCGCGGCGGGAGGCAATGCCCATTGCCCCGATAAAGGTTATCGGCACGGAAATTACAAGCGCGCACGGGCACGACACCACCAAAAACATAAGCGCGCTTTTAATATATTTGGCATAATTCATCGGCGAGAGAATTGACGGCACAAGGGCGATAAACACCGCGGAAGCGACAACCGCGGGGGTGTATATTTGCGAAAAGCGCGTAACGAAGCGTTCCGTTTTCGACTTTTTTTCGGCAGAGGTTTTTATCATATTCAAAATTTTGCTTACGGTGCTTTCGGCATAGGGCTTTGTTACCTTTACGGTTATTGTGCCGGTAAGATTTATACTGCCGCCGAGAACCTCGTCGCCCGCGCATTTCACGACGGGCAAGCTTTCCCCCGTGAGCGACGATGTGTCCACGGTTGTTTCGCCGCTTAAAAGGGTGCCGTCAAGCGGTATTCTTTCGCCGGCAAGTATGCGCAGTGTTTCGCCCGGGGCTACCTGCTCGGGCGAAAGCTTAAGCTCCTTGCCGCCTCGCAGGGTGCGCGCAAACTCGGGGGCAAGGTTCATAAGCTCTTCCACGGAGGCGTGGCTTCTGTAAACGGCAATGTCGCCGAAAAGCTCGCCGAAGCGGTAGAGAAGAATTACCATTATCCCCTCCGAAAATTCGCCCAGGCACAGCGCGCCTATGCTTGCCGCACTCATTAAAAAGCGTTCGTCGAGAAAGTCTTTTTTGCAAAGACCCTTTACCGCACCGAATATTATTTCATACGCGGAAGCGATATATACAAGCAGACACAGCACCTTTTTTGCCGTGCCGTGCGAAAATGCCGCCGTCAGCACAAATGCCGCCGCCAACGCGGCAAGATACGTCAGTTCTTTTTTATGTTCCTTTTGCATAGGTCAGTCCTCCTCGGTAAGATGGTCGAAGCCTTGATTTAAGATAAGGCGCACGTGCTCGTCCGCAAGGTGATAGTAGCGCGTTTTTCCGTTGCGGGTAAAGTCGACAAGGTTGTTTGTTTTAAGCACCTTAAGCTGGTGCGATATGGCGGATTGCTCCATTCCGAGCATTTCGGAAACGGCGCAAACGCACATTTCGGATTTTGACAATGCGTAAAGTATTTTTATGCGCGTGCTGTCGCCGAAAACCTTGAACAAATCCGCCAGCTCCTCCAAAAGAAGCTCGCGCGGCAGTTCATCGCGCACATTTTGCAGAAGTTGTTCGTGATTATGCTTTTTATTTTCCATATATGACGCTCCATTCATTTGAATTTATATTCATATGATAGTACATTCATATATGCTTGTCAAGCAATTTTTTATTTTATCCCCATAAAAAACAGATAGCCCAGCGCAAGCAGTAAAATGTAATCGTCGCACCCTTCGAAAATAAGCACCGCGATAATTCCCGCAAGAATGTAATCGTCCGTTTTAAACTGCGACAAAATGCGGCGCACGCCTACGGGCAATGGTGACTTGGGCGGCACGGGCGGCAAAAAAGACGGCGGCGCGCTTTTTTGCGGCGGCGCGGAAAAGGCATTCATTTGGGTAACGCGCATAAAAACCTCCTACTTAAAAAGCTCGGCAATTTTGCCCATTTTCGCCAAGCGCAAAAGCATAACGGCGCTGTCCATATAAGGGGCGCGCTTTTCGCTGAGAAACGGCTTTATCGCCATAAGCAGGCGTGTGCGGTCGTCCTGTGACGCGCCCGCCGCCCACGAAAGCGGGTTTTCGGGAGTGGCGGGGCTTTCGCCGTTGCTTTGAGAATTTGCCGAAAGAGAGGACAAAATCCCGCCGACCTTATTCATAATTTCGGGGTCGGAAAGAGCTTTGGCAAGCTCGTTTTCTATGTCCATAGGTGCCCTCCGTTATTTAAAAAGCTCGGTTAATTTTTTTAATGCCTCGGGGTTGTTTTTCAGCGCGGAAACAATTTCGCTTTGCTTATCTTTCGCCAAGGGCAGGGCGTCGGTTGCTTCGCCCGCGGCAAGGCTTTGCATTGCGCGCTTGCCCTCGGGCGTGGCGGCAAAGGCGCGCGCTTTTTTTGCGGCGGCGGATATTTGCTCGGGTTTAAGCGAGCCGAGTGCGGAAAAAATATCGTTCACGGTTGGGGTCAATCCTTTCAAAAATATATTACGTTTTATTATATGACGGATTGACATTTTTCGTTCGGTGTTATAAACTTGTAAAAAAGGAGGGTGAAAAAATGCGTGCAACAGTTCTTTCGGACAGCCATTCCGACACGAACGCCTGCGACAGGGCAATAGCCGCGACAAACCCCGACGTGATAATTCATTTGGGAGATATTGCGCGCGACTGCGAATATCTTGAGGCGGTGTATGCGCCCGTGCCCGTTATAAGCGTGGTGGGAAACAACGACTTTTTCGCCGCGGGCGAAAGGGAGCTTTGCACCGAGCTTGACGGGCACAGGATTTTTCTTTGTCACGGGCACACGCTCGGCGTTCACCGCTCGATTGACGCGCTTTTGGCGGCGGCAAAGGCGCACGGTTGCACCGCCGCACTGTACGGGCACACGCACATTGCGAAAATGCAAACCGAAGACGGCGTGCTGCTGCTTAACCCCGGAAGCTGCTCGCGCCCGCGCGGCGGACAAAGGCCGTCGTTTGCGGTGCTTGAAACGGGCGGCGGCAAATTAAATGCCGTGATTACGGATTGGATTTTATGACGGAGGCGACAATATGAACAAAAAAGAAATATACAGAACCGCTGCCGCCGCGCGCAAGGAGCCGCGGCAAACGGTTCTCGCCGCGGCGATTGTGCTGCTGGCGGTTTGCGCGGTGTTTTGCGTTGCACCGCTTTTGCCTTGCGAATGGTTGTTTGAAATTGCGGCGATTGGCGCGGGGGCGTTTTACATAAACAAAATTTTGCGCCGCGGGCCGTTTACGGTTACTTATATTTTATACGAGGACCGCTTGATTGAGCTGACGGGGGTGGGCGTTGCGGAAATAAAAACGGGCGATTATCCCTTGGGCGAGGCGCGCTTTTTTGCGGACAGAATAATTTACAAAGGGATTACCAAAGAATTTTATCCCGACGATAAGCTGAAATCGCTTCTTAAACTGCAATAGCCCTCATATTTATAAATAGGGGTGATTGCGTTGAAATTCGTATACATTATCGGAGGCATTGCCTTGGGCGTGCCGATTTTGCTTAATATGCGCTGTGCCGCGGAGGCACTGTGCCGGGCGGCGGTGGGATTTTTTTTGTTGATTGGGTACAATATGGTATCCGCCGCGGCGGGGCTTGCACCCGTGGGCGTTAATGCGCTGTCGGCGGCGATTGTGGGCTTTTTGGGGCTTCCGGGCGGCGTGCTGCTTGTTGCCGCGGAAAAATTTTTGTGAAAAAGGTGCGGGCGCGCATTTTACAAAAAATGTGAATTTTATCGGTTGACTTATCGGGCTTTACGGGGTATAATATATGTACTGTGTTCGTCGGAGGTTTGAGCGTGATTAAGAAATTTGCCGCTTTTGCGGGTGCGCTTTGCGCACTTTTCCTTATGGGTGTGTCGGCTTTTGCTTTTGAAGAAAGACCCGACACCGTTTCCGTACATATTAAGCTTGAGGACATTCCGTATTTTACGGAGGGTGAGGCGGTGTTTTCCGTTACCTTTTCAAAGGACGGATTTCGCGCGGAAAGGGCGGTGCGCTTTACGCACGGCACGCTTTATTACGACCTTTTGTTTGACGGGCACGAGTATGACTACGGGGACAAGCTCGTTCTCAGTGCGGAAAGCGGCGCAAAAAATATGGAATGCGGCACGCAAAGCGGGAAAACCGCCGAGCTGGAGGCATACATTTCGTCGGACGAGAACGGGGAGAGCGTGGGCATAACCGATTTTTACGTAACCGTTACGCCCGAATGGGAGAAGACCACCGTTATAAACGTGGCGGCAACGGGCGAAGTGACGGAATACGCCGAACGGGACGGCGCGATTTTCGTTACAACGAATGTGCTTGATATGCTGGCAATAAATTACGAAAGCGACCCGTCGGACGGGGCTTTTGTGCTGTCGTCGCAGACGGGCGGGCACACAATGCGGCTTTTTCGCGATAATATTTACGCCGTGTGCGACGGACGCGGGGTGAATATGAGCGTTGCCCCGTTTGAGGAAAACGGGCGGCTGTTTGTTCCGCTTTACGAAACGGCGGTGCATTTTGCCTGCAATTATTCGTGCACGGACACGCCTTATCGGCGGGAGGTTTCGCTTACGCAGTCGGTATATTCCAAGGCAACGGCGGCGGCGGAATTTGTAAACAACGGTAAATATTCGAGCCGAACGGATTATCTTATATGGATATCCAAGTCGGATTTTAAGGTGAACGTGTATCTCGGCAAAAAGGGTGCGTGGCGGCACATAAAGGCGATAGACTGCGCAATAGGCGCGCCGACGTCGCCCACGGTGGAGGGCGTGTTCGAATATTATCAGCGGCAATCGCGCTGGACCTACAGTTCGTATTACTGCGGACCGATAATGCGCTTTCACGGACCGTATGCCATTCATTCAACGCTTATAAAATATGACGGCATACCGTATGACAACCGCGTGCGCGCAAAAATATCGCACGGGTGCATAAGAGTGCGCCCCGAGGACATACAGTGGCTTGTAAGCTATATTCCGCTTAACACACGCATTGTGGTAACGGCGTGAGTACTGCTTTCGGCAAAAAAGAAAAAAGCTTTGCGGGCACTCCCCGCCTTTATGGCGAGGGGGGAAGCTCATTAAGCTATATATGCGCCTGTAGCTCAGCCGGATAGAGTGTCAGACTCCGACTCTGAAGGTCGCGCGTTCGAATCGCGTCAGGCGTACCAAAATAAAATCCTGTCGCAAGACGGGATTTTATTTTGTATTCTTCAATATTCAATATTCATTAACCGCGACAGGATTTTTAATGAATATTGGCTGAGATTACTTGTTAAAGCAGAGCTGTTGACGCGTGATGACGGTG
>CAZIQC010000058.1:0-6728 GCA_964541335.1 uncultured Oscillospiraceae bacterium | reverse complement strand
CCCTGCTGAGCCCGGCTGCCTTTCTTGCCGTACGTTCACATTTTGCAAAATTTGTCGGGTATACTGCACGCAACAAGCCCTTGCCGCCATCCTGTACGCGGCAAGGGCTTGTTAAACCGTGCAAAACAGATTTCACCGCAATCAAGTCGGTTTCGCCGGTTTATTTAACCTTATCGTTATCGTCAAACACGTCTCCGCACTCGGGGCAAAATTTCGGCGGCTTCATCGGATTTTCGGGTTTCCAACCGCACTTGTCGCATTGATAAAGCGGCGCGCCCTGCGGTCGCGGACTTCCGCAGTTTTGGCAGAATTTGCCGCCGTTTACCGTGCCGCACGTGCAGGTCCACCCGTTTGTATTCGTTTGCGGCGCTTGTTGCCCCATTGCAAAAAGGCTTGCGGCATTTGCGCCGCCCGCGACCTGCGCCGTGTTCATTCCGAAAAAGCCGTTCATTGCACCGCTTGTATTCCCGGCGGCGTCTTGCATAGCCCGGGCTTGCGCACTGACCAGATGCGCCGCCGCCATCGTCGGATTACGAAATGCGGCATTGCGCTGAAGCTCCTTTATCATTTTTTCGTCTTCCTCGGAAGCATTTAGGGACGCTATGCCGAAAGCAACGATTTCCAATCCTCTCAGGTCGCGCCATTTTGCCGAAAGAACCTCGTTTAAAGCGTCGCCGATTTCCGTTGCGTGTGCCGGAAGCGCGCTGTAGCGAATACCCATATCGGAAATTTTCGCAAACGCCGTTTGAAGTGCCGTTAAAAGCTCGACCTTGAGCTGGCTGTCAATCGCTTCTCTGTAATATGCTTGCTCCGTATTTCCGCACACATTTGTATAGAAAAGCACAGGATTTACTATTCTGTAGGAATATTCGCCGTGACAGCGAATCGCAATGTCAACATCCAGTCCGACGTTTGCGTCTGCCACACGAAACGGCACGGGCGTCGGCGTACCGTATTTGTTGCCGACGATTTCCTTTGTGTTGATATAATACACACGCTGGTCCTTTGCCGGCTCGCCGCCGAATGTGAACCGCTTGCCTATTTCGCAAAATGTTTTTTTAATGCTTTCGCCCAAGCTTCCGTAAAAAATACTCGGCTCGGTTGAAGCGTCATAGACAAACTCGCCGGCTTCCGCACAAATCTCGACAATTTTTCCCGATTCCACGATTATCATACACTGCCCGTCATTTACGTTGACTATCGACCCGTTTGAGATGATGTTGTCGGTGCCTTTTTTGTTTGAGCTTCTTGCTCCCGCTTTTTTTTCTCCCTTAATGACAAGTACATCGGTTTCCATACTTTCGCAATAGAAATAATCGCGCCAAGAATCCGCAAGCACACCGCCGAGTGCACCCACACCCGCTTTTAACAATCCCATAATTCATTCTCCCCTCAAAATTTCATATTTTGTTTTTCTGCATTTTGCACGTCCTGCCGCACCCGTCAAGCGTGAAGAAACCGCCGTTTTTTAGGTTTAATAGCTTCCGCCGCGACCGCCGTGGTGCTCGCCGGAGCTTGACGTATGCCCGCCCGAGCTTGACTTTTGCCGCGCCGTTTTCACTACGGTGCTGTAAAGAAAAACGTCCTTGGACATATCCGTCCGCATACTGCCGCGCTTTATATAATTTGCGGCGCAATCGTTTTTTACCGCCGTTTTCATTTTGCCGAGCTTGAGCTTCGTCATCAAATATGCCAAAAGCAACGGCAAAAGCAATGCTCCGCCGATAACACAGCATAGGTATTCCGTGCTGTATTGCTTTTTGTCAAACGGCTTGCCCTGCGCCGCCGTTTCCAAAAGCTCTTCGGAATACTTTGCATACAGCTTAATTGCCGTATAGTAATCGTTCTCCTTTAAATGCGGCAAAAGCTTTTTTTCAAGATAGGCAAGCCCGTTATCGTTAAAAAATTTTTCGCCGCTTCCGTGTGTCGAAAAATGATACACCCTCGGGCTTGACGCAATGTACAAAAGCATTCCGTCAGCATTTTTTCCCGCACCGTAGCCGCAATAATCAAAGATATCGTCGGCAACGCCTTGTGCCTCCTCGCCCGACATTTTCTCCTCGGTGTAAACCGCAATGTCGAAATCGTATTTTTCCCGCACGGTGTCGATTTTTGCCGAAAGCTCGTTATACTGTTCTTCCGTCAAATACTCGGCAAAATCCGCAATCGGAATATTTTCGCATTCCGCAAAAGCCGTTATCCCGAAAGCAAGGCAAAGCAAAGCCGAAACAAGGGCAACCGTTTTTTTCACATTGCCACCTCCTTAATGCAACAGGCAATACGCAACCACTGCCGCCGCCGCATAGGCACAGACCGCGATTTTCGTAAAATATCGCTTCTTTTTCCTTTTGTCAACGGGATATGCTCCCACAACCTTGCCCGTTTGACCGTTTATCGCAAACTTATAATTTTTATCTTCGTAACGGATGTTGAGCATCCACACGGGCATAAGCGAATATCTGATTTTTCCGTTTGAAACGTCAAGCCTTGTTTTCTCGGGAACTGCCGCGGTGTAGCCGTTTACGGTTTCTTGAAATGCCGCAACGGTTGAATTTTTCACCCGTTCGTTCGCTCTGCTTGTGCTTTCCTCCGCACTTATGTCGTATTTATCGGCCAAATATCCCGCAAGGTATGCACAGTTAAACTCTGCCGCGTCCTTGCAATCAAACGGCTCTACCGCCTCCATATAGGCGTTATCGGCTTTTTTCGAAGCATTTACGGGAATGTTTGCAAAGCTCACGCTTCCGCCGCGGTACAGCTTGAAAAAGCTTGTTTTTGTGTAGTTGTAATCCCGTGCGGTTCTGCTTGTTACAAGCTCGGCATTGTAGGATATTGCCGCGTTGCAATCGCAATCGAACAACCAAAACGGCACATAAACGCCCGACATCTCTTCGATTTTCTTTTTGTTTTTAAACTCGTCGGGCAAAAACGGTGCATTTTCGAAATCCGCCTCGAATGCCGCCATCGCCGCTTTTTTATCCACCTTGAACGGAATTATGCAGTCCGGGTGAAAAGCCCCCTCAAACTGTTTTTTTATAACGGTCGCATTTCCGCAGTACGGGCAAACCGTTGCGCCCAAGGTATCGTCGCCCGTAATTTCAGCGCCGCACGAAGGACACGAATAGCCCGACAACAAAACCTCTTTCTCCAAAGCGAGGTCTTGCGGCTCATAGTGCTCCCATTCGAGTTTTGACTCCTCGCCCACGACAGCCGCAATTTCGTCCGTTTGCCGCAATGCCTCAAGCGGAAATTCGTTTCCGCAGGCTTCGCAATGCAGCTTTTCTCCTTTAAACAAAAGAGAAGCGCCGCAGCACGGGCATTTGTAATTTTGAACCGTGTTCACCCTCGATACCTCCCCTGCTTTTTGCCGGATATTACATCATTCCTCCGTTTTTGCCATTTTTACCAGGCAGTCGCTTATTTGCTCCAGCAAAATAACCTCATCGCTCTTTTTTGGCGGCTCTTCCTCTTTTTTCTCTTCCTTGATAAAGTGCGCAGTCTTAATTTTGTTCACCGTTTTTACCACAACAAACAAGCACAGTGCCTTTATCAAAAAATCGATAAGGCTTTGTATAAACGCACCGTAACGTATTACGGCATCTCCGAAAGATACTTCCAGCCCCGAGAAATCTCGCCCGCCGAGAATTATCCCGAAAATCGGCATTAAAACGTCGTTTACTATGGAGCTGACCACCGCGTTGAACGCCGAGCCTGTGATAATACCTATTGCCAGGTCTATCATATTTCCTTTCAGCGCAAATTCTTTAAATTCCGCAATAAATTTTTTCATTTGCTTGCCTCCGCCGTAAAATCTTCAACATTAGAATATCATATTTTAAAAGATATGTCAACACAGGTTATGCCCTTGTCAAACATCAAATGTGCATTTTTTTACCCGTTATATAAGAATACCGCCGAGCGGCTCTGCTTTTGCTTAACACAAAAGCAGAGCCGCTCGGAAAGCCCTTAATACAATACTTTAAATTCCGTGTTATTATGAGCCTCTATCATTTCGTCGCACATTTTGCAGATGTCGTCTATCGACAGCTCCGCAGCGGTGTGCGGGTCAAGCATGGCGGCGTGATATACCGCCTCTCTCTTTTTCGTAACGACCGCCTCTATCGTAAGAAGCTGCGGCATAATGTTGGTCATATTCATTGCCGCAAGTCTGAGCGGCAAATCCCCTATAAACGTCGGATTTACGCCGTATGCGTCAACCATACACGGCACCTCCACGCACGCCTCCTTGGGCAAATTCGTGATAAGTCCGTTGTTTATAACGTTTCCGCCGATTTTATACGGAACATTCGTTACCACCGCTTCCATTATGCGTGAAGCATATTCGCGCGACCTCTCGTGTGTAATGCTTCCATCGTTAAGAAGCTGTTCCTTTTGTTTTTTCCAGTCCTCAATTTGGATTACACATCTGCGCAAATACTCGTCAAGCGGGATATTATACCTTTCGATCAATTCCGGATACCTGCTCTTTATGTAAAAGGGATTGTATTCCGCATTGTGCTCACTGCTTTCCGTGCAATAATATCCCAAACGGTTTATGTAATCTATGCGCACAAGATTGTTCTTATTCTTAACATTGTCCTCATTTTTCGCAAGCTCGCGAATTTTTGGATACAGGTCGTTTCCGTCCTTATCGCGAATTTCCAAAAGCCACGCCATATGGTTTATCCCGGCGATTTTGTCGGTAAAGCCCTCAGGCAAATCCATCCCCAGGGTTTCAAACAACGACTTTGAGCAAACCTGAACGCTGTGGCACAGACCCACCGTTTTAACATTCGTGTACCTTTGCATATATCCGGTAAGCATTGCCATCGGGTTCGAATAATTGAGAAGCAGTGCGTTCGGACACACCTCTTCCATATCCTCGGCAAATTCACGCATTACGGGAATGGTTCTCAGTGCGCGGAATATACCGCCTATCCCGAGGGTGTCGGCTATTGTCTGCCGCAGACCGTATTTTTTCGGTATTTCGAAATCTATTACGGTGGACGGCTTGTATCCTCCGATTTGCACGGCATTTACCACAAAGTCCGCGCCGCGGAGAGCCTCCTTTCTGTTTTCCGTGCCGCAATATGCCTTAAATTTAAAATCGGACGACAGGTTTTTCTTAAGAGCCTCCATCAAAGTGCGCGACTCCTCCAGCCGCTCGCTGTCAATGTCATAAAGTGCCACCTCGCTTCCCTTAAGAGCTTCTGTCAGCATACAGTCGCCGAGGACGCTTTTTGCAAATATTGTACTTCCCGCGCCGAGAAACGTTATTTTCGCCATATTATCTCTCCTTTTCGTTTTATACGCATATGATAGCATATGTTTTATTTTATGTACATTGACAAAAGTAACTTTTATATGTTAAAATGTAACTGTTTTCAAGGAGATGATTTACAATGACTCGCAAGGATATTCTTGTCGAAAACAAGCATTTTGCCGAGCTTAATCCCATAACTTGCGGTTATCACGAAACCGAGCCGCGCCACAATCCGGGACTTACGCTGCCGCCCTTTTACCTTATTCATTATGTTAAAAACGGATACGGCATTTTTGAAACGGACGGCAAACGCTACAGAGTGGGTCCGCACAAAATTTTTATAATCAAAAAAAATCACGTGGCGCGTTACGAATCCGACGACACCGAGCCTTGGGAATATATATGGATAGGCTTTGACGGAAAGCTTGCCGAAAGGCTCGATTCGCTCGAGTCTCCCGTTTTGGATTATGACGGGGTCGGTTTCGACGAAATCGCCGAAGCGGATAAAATGAACGAAATGCGAACCGAGTTTTTAACGGCAAGACTTTTTGACATTGTGTCGCGGCTTTTTGACACGACCTCCCCGAAAATAAACCGTGTAAAAAAAGTCAAGGATTACATAAAATCAAATTATATGAACACTCTTTCCGTTGACGGCACAGCCGAAATTCTGAACCTGAACCGCCGCTACCTGTCGCGTATTTTCCGCGCCGAAACGGGTCTTTCCATTAAAGCGTATATCATTAAAACCAAAATGGACAAGGCGGAGGAATTTTTGAAAAGGGGGTTCACGGTCGGCGAGGTTGCGCAAATGGTCGGCTATGAGGACGTGTTTAACTTTTCGAAAATGTTTAAAAAAACAAAGGGAGTCTCGCCCAAAAGCTTAAAGCCGAAAAATTCCGTTTGATTGTCATTCGTTGCCGACGGGTTCTCAGCAGCATATTTTATATCCCACATCTTTAATAAAGATGATTTTAACCTTTGATTTCACGCGCTCCAAATTTTTCCGAAGTGCGTCAGCGGCTTTGTCAAGCACTTCCTTTTCACCGTTTGAAAACGCGCACGCCTCAAGCAGTCTGTCCGTCGGCACAATAATTTCACTGCCTGTTATAAGGTGCTTTAACAGCTCGCTTTCGTTTTTCGAAAGCAGAGCTTCAATGTCTCCGTCGATAAGCCTGTTTTCGGATAAATCGAGGCAAATATCGGCATAATACAATCTCGTGCGGTTAAGGCTTTTATGCTTGCACCTTGTAACCGCGCTTATTCGTGCGGTCAACTCGTTCATATTAAACGGCGTTTGCAAATAATCATCCGCACCGAGTTCAAGTGCCTTTATCTTGTTCGCCGTGTCGCTCTCCGCGCCAAGCATAATTAACGCGGCGGTGCAATTTCCCGTTCGAAGCTTCTTTAAAATTTCAAGCCCGCTCGGCTTTGCGACGGCAACATTGAGTAAAACAACGTCATA
>CAZIQC010000057.1:0-6817 GCA_964541335.1 uncultured Oscillospiraceae bacterium | reverse complement strand
TGGTTTGAAACGATAGACGATGTTCCCAAGCAGGCAGTGTCAATGATGACATACCAAATTATGCAATGCCGAAGAATTGTGTCTTGCGTACCGTATGCGGTAAAGGCGGAGGCCGTGGAAAACACTTTAAACGCAACATCAACGACAAATGCCGTACCGGCAACTCTTTTAAAAGAGCACAATGATTTTATATTATACCTCGACAGTGACAGTGCATCGGATATATTGAAATAGGCAAATGCCGACTAAAGTCGAAATAATGATTTTCGACTTTAGTCGGCATTATTGTATGTTTATATGAAAGCGTGCGGCAAAGGCTTTGAAATTCAGGTATTCGATGCTTCGTCTGTCGTTATCCGAAAGCTTGTGCAAAGAAAGTCTTTCAAGCTCGGAAACGGGATTCCACATCGGGAAATCACTTCCGAAAAAGAAATGACTTGTGCCGAATTTTTTAAGCATATCGAAAAATGTTTTATCGGAAACGAAAGCAAGCGAACTTGAAATATCAAAAAAAAGATTGTTCGAAGGAGGTAGAAGCTCCAAAGCCTCATTCCAATGCAAATATCCGCCCATATGTGCCGCAATAACGGTTAAGCTCGGAATTTGGGACATAACGTTTTTTAAACGCTTAACCGATGAATAATCAAACTTTTTATCACCCATATGGAAAATAATCGGCAAATTGTTGAGAGCGGCTTCCTCATATACGGAAAGCATAGCCTCGTCGTCTATATTTGTTTTTTGGAAATCGGGGTGAAATTTCAGCCCGACGAGTCCGAGCTTTTTTATACGCCCGATTTCGGATTTGTAATCGGAATTATCGCGATGAAGAGTTCCGAAGCCGATAAGCGCGCTGTCCTCCGAGCAGCATTGCGCAATAAAGCTGTTTATGCTGTAGGTTTGACTTGCCGACAATGCCGGCGAAAAAATAACCTGTGATGTTATTTTTCTGCTTTGATACGTTGCATTGCGAGCATTGCGCAAGGTTTGCACGGTGCCCTCGGTATACATACTAAGTCCGTAAAAATTACCGATGTTTTCCGACGCTTTTCGGGCTATTTCATTCGGGAAAATATGTGTATGTGTATCGATTACGGGAAGATATGTGCTTTGCATATTTTTTCACTCCGTATGTTTTGTTTTTCGTAAGTTTATCACAAAAAAGAATTTATTCAAGATAAATTCTTCGATTTATCAAAAAACAAGACCTCAAACAAGAAAAAAAGACAATAATGCGGATAAACGGAATAAGTGAAGAACGATTTTGTCCATACAAAAAACAACTTTTTAAATTTGACAGCAAAAACGACAATAAACTTCTTGAAAAATTCGCGGGGTTGTGCTATAGTGTACAGCGATAACGATTTGTAACGAAAGAGTGATGACAAACGATGGTAGGTTATTTGTTTTTGTTTATTGCACTGCTTGCCGGTTCGACAAAGGGCTATTGCGGGAAACGCACAAGCGTATACGTGAGCGAATATAAAGACGCGTTGCTTGCAAACTTTATCCGTATGGTTTTTTGTATTATAATCGGTTTTGTTATGATTTTGGCGCAGGGAGAGGTTTCCGAGCTTGCGTTAAGACCCGAAATTATGCTTATTACTGTTTTGTCGGGCGTTACAACCTCGGCTTTTGTGGTGCTGTGGCTCATATCCGTTCGGCGCGGGGCATATATGATGTTGGACGTTTTTCTTATGCTGGGCGTAATTGTTCCGCTTGTTTTGTCATCCGTATTTTTTGACGAAAAAATTCGCATAAATCAATGGCTCGGGCTGGTGGTTTTATTGATTGCCGTTTTTATTATGTGCTCATACAACAACAGCATTAAGAAAAAAATCAATTCCGCATCTCTTATGCTTCTTATTTTATGCGGATTGTCCAACGGCTTGACAGATTTTTCGCAAAAGCTTTTTATCAAGAAAAGCTCGTCCGCCGCTGTTTTTAATTTTTACACATATGTTTTTTCGGCTTTGGTTTTGCTTGTTTTTTACATAATCGCCAAAATGGGAGATAAGGGCGGCACAACCTCGGGCTTTGAGGTTGTGCGCGAGGTCGGCGGATATATTTTGGTTATGTCGGTCTGCTTGTTCGCAAATTCGTTCTTTAAAACGCTTGCGGCGGGAATATTGCCGTCGGCAAAGCTGTACCCTTTAAATCAGGGAGCGGCGCTTATTTTGTCGGCATTTATGTCGAGTGTTTTATTTAAAGAAAAGCTTACATTACGGTGCGTGGCGGGAATTGCTTTGTCATTCGCGGGGCTTATCATAATTAACGTGCTTTAAAATATTGTTTGACTAATCTGCAATAATATGTTAAAATAACCTAAAATAGGTGATTTTTGTCACCGATTACGGAGGGATTACATATGTTTGTTTTTACGGACACAATGCAAATTTTAACCGCAATGGTTATTTATATGGCGGTTGTAATCGGCATAGGAATTTTGTTTGCGAAAACAGCCAACCAAAATTCGGAAAATTATTTTCTCGGCGGGAGAAGCCTCGGTCCTTGGGTTGCGGCAATGAGTGCCGAGGCGTCGGATATGAGCGGCTGGCTTTTGATGGGACTTCCGGGCGTTGCATACTGGTGCGGTGTTGCCGACGCCGCATGGACGGCTATAGGCTTGGCGGTAGGCACATATCTTAACTGGTTGATTGTTTCGAAAAGACTGCGTCGCTACAGCATAAGGGCAAATAACGCCATTACGTTACCCGAGTTTTTCTCAAACCGTTTCAGAGAAGAAAAAAAGGTGATACTTACGCTTTCAGCAGTATTTATTCTTATTTTCTTTACGGTGTATGCGGCAAGCTGCTTTGTAACGTGCGGTAAGCTCTTTTCAACGCTTTTCGGTATGCCGTACTTTTCTATGATGATAGTGGGCGCGATTTTCGTTCTTGTGTATACAATTCTCGGCGGATTTTTGGCCGAGAGTGCGTCTGATTTTATGCAGGCCGTTGTTATGGTAATCGCACTTGGTGTTATAATGACGATAAGCACAATTAAAGCCGGCGGAATGGGCGCTGTTATGGAAAATGCACGTAATATCCCGGGATTTTTGGACTTTTTCGGCTTGGCAACACCCGCGCTTAATTTCGCCGGGGAGCAAATTGTTGAAAACGGCGTGCCGCTTTTCGGGGAAGCGTCCGAATACGGTTGGTTGAAAATAGCCTCGATGCTCGCTTGGGGACTCGGTTATTTCGGTATGCCGCAGGTGCTTTTGCGCTTTATGGCGATACGCCGCGAGGACGAGCTTAAGCGTTCCAGACGCATTGCAATGGTATGGGTTTTGATTTCGCTTGCGGTTGCGGTGCTCATCGGTATTATCGGCAGACAGCTCTATCCCACGGCACACCTCAGCGCGACGAGCGCCGAAAATATTTTCATCACACTTTCAACAAGCTCTTTGCCGCCCCTTTTGGCAGGCTTTGTAATGGCGGGAATACTGGCGGCAACAATAAGCTCGTCGGATTCGTATTTGCTAATTGCGGCATCCGCCTTTGCAAAAAATATATATCAGGGAATATTTAAAAAGGATGCCGATGACAAGTCCATAATGAAGATTTCGCGCGCGGCATTGCTTGCCATTGCGCTTGTGGCAATGATTATTGCCCTTGACGAAAAGAGTGTAATTTTCAAAATCGTGTCGTTTGCGTGGGCCGGCTTCGGAGCTACATTCGGTCCGTTGGTGCTGTTTTCTCTGTTTTGGAAGCGCACAAATCGCCAAGGAGCGATTGCGGGAATGGTAGGCGGTGCGGCAATGGTATTTATTTGGAAGCTTGTTATTTCACAAATAGGCGGAATTTTTGCCATATATGAGCTTTTGCCGGCATTTTTGTTCTCATCGCTGTGCATTATTACGGTATCTCTTCTTACACCGCCGCCGTCAAAGGAAATTTTGGCTGATTTTGATTTTGTAAAAGCAAACAAGGCTTGTTAAATTAAAAAGCCGCAAGGGCTGTAAAAAAGTTGTGCTTTTTTACAGCCCTTGCGCAAAAAAAGAACGGGCTTGCAAGCCCGTTCTTAAAGTTGTTATTCCGTGCCGAAAAGTCGGTCGCCCGCATCTCCGAGACCGGGGAGTATGTAACCCTTTTCATTGAGCTTTTCGTCCAAAACACCGAGATACACGTGAACGTCGGGATGGGCGGAAAGCACCTTATCCACGCCCTCTTGCACACCTACAATGCTGAGAACCTTGATATTCTTTGCGCCGTGTTCTTTAAGAAGCGTAACGGCAGCCGCAAGTGAGCCGCCCGTTGCAAGCATCGGATCGAGAACGAATACCGTTCTTTCGCTTATATCGGCGGGAAGGTTGCAGTAATACTGTTCCGGCTCAAGCGTTTCGTGATTGCGACACATACCTATATGACCGACCTTGGATGACGGCAGGATTTTAAGCATACCGTCAACCATTCCGAGCCCTGCGCGCAAAATGGGAACAATTACGGGCTTGTCGGTCGTTATCATACGGCACTTCGCCGTCATAAGAGGTGTGGGAACGTCAACATCGTTGGTTTTCATATCGCGTGTGGCTTCATAGCAAATAAGCATTGCAATTTCGCTTACAAGCTCGCGAAAAGTTTTTCCGTCCGTGTTTTGGTGGCGGAGAAGCCCCAGCTTATGAGAAATAAGAGGGTGATCCATTACGGTAAGATTATTCATTGCTTTTTCTCCAATCTGTTTAATTTTCTACATTATACTACAAAATAATTTGTTTGTCCACAATTTATTTTATTTTCGGCTTTGAAACAAGAGCGGCGATGAGCGCAAAAAGCATAACCGCACTTATACCGCCCGAGGTTTGGGAAAGCCCGCCGGTAAATATACCCAAAAAGCCTTTTTCGCCTACGGCTTTTTTCACTCCCTCGAACAGTGCATAGCCGAAGCCCGTTAAAGGTACGGTAGCTCCCGCTCCGCCGAATTTTACTATTTTATCATATATACCGAAGAACGAGAGCACAACACCGCCGACAACGTATCCCGTTAAAAGACGTGCGGGTGTGAGAGCTGTTTTGTCGATAATTATTTGCCCTATTGCACACAAAATGCCGCCTGTGATAAAGGCGCGTAAATAATCCATAATTTTTACCTCCGTTAAAAAATATCCGCACGGCAAAAATGCCGCACGGATATTTTACCGCACAAAGTAAAAATTATTCAGGCGTTCATAACTCTTTCGCGATAGCTTTGGCGATATTCGCTCGGAGAAACGCCGACGTGCTTTTTAAAAATATCGTTAAATCTCTGTTGCGCGCTGAAGCCCACCATAGACGCGATGCTTCCGACCTTGAGGTTTGTTTCCTCCAAAAGCTCTTTGCTTTTTTGTATACGTACGCTCAAAAGATATTGTATGGGACTTATATCATAGTGCTTTTTAAAAGCGCGTGCAAAATGACTGGTTGAAATATACACATAGCCCGCAATGTCCGAAAGAGAAATATCGCTACTGTAATTTTCGTCGATATAGGTTTTGGAGCTTTCGAGCATTTCTATAAGCTTGTGCCCTTTGCCGGAAAGCGTATTTTCCCACTGAACGCGCAAACTGCGACTGAGCCATACAAAAAGCTGCATAGTCAAAAGACTTCTCAAAAACGGACTTTCCCCGTCGGGTGCTTTATCCTCATGCATAATTTGTTGCATAAGAGAAGCTATTGTAGAACAATAAATGTTTGAAATCGAGAAATAGCCGCAATTATTGCCCGAGTCGGTTATAAAAGAGAGAAAGTCGTTTAAGCTTATTCTCGAAAAATTGGTACTGTCGGTCTTTGTAAAGGAAAATTTAAGCACAAGAAAGCGCGACGGTCGACTGCTGTTTACGCGGAGAATGTGCGGTATGCGCGGCTTTATAAGAAGCAAATCGTTGGTTCGCACGCTTACGCGCTCGTTCTCTATTTCAAAAATACCGTGATACGCCTCTTGCACATAAACAAGCTCAAACTCATTGTGAACACTTACCTCGTCGGGGTGATAGCTGGCGTTCATAATACGCTGTACCGATTTTACGACGACAGGCAACCCCGTTTCCGAATTGATAAGATTTTCCCAAAGCTTAGGATATTCGCTCACCTGAAATCACCTCGAAAAAAATATTTTAAATATATTATACTATAGATATTTACAAATTGCAAACAAATATGTTAAAATACAAATAACGGATTTTTAGAAAGGCAGTGAAAGAATGCAAAGCAAATACAAAAGAGTACTGATTAAGCTCAGCGGAGAGGCTCTCGCGGGAGAGCGAGGCTTCGGTCTTGACGAAGGAACGCTTGACAGCATTGCGGCAACAATCAAGGATTGTGTCGATATGGGTGTGCAAATAGCGGTTGTTGTCGGCGGAGGTAATTTTTGGCGAGGAAGAACGGGCGAAAATATGGATCGCACGCGTGCGGATCATATGGGTATGCTTGCAACCGTGATAAATTCTCTTGCCCTGTGCGACGCGTTTGAACGCCACGGAATTCCCACACGCGTGCAAACGGCAATCGATATGCGACAAATTGCGGAGCCGTATATACGAGGTCGCGCAATAAGACATTTGGAAAAGGGAAGAGTTGTTATATTCGGTTGCGGAACCGGTAATCCGTTCTTTTCGACGGATACAACGGCGGCACTGCGTGCGGCCGAGGTCGATGCCGAGATGATTTTGCTCGCAAAAAAGGTTGACGGTGTTTACGACAGCGATCCGAATGTGAACCCGAATGCCGTTAAATTCGACACTATTTCCTATATAGATGTTTTAAATCGGGAATTGGGTGTTATGGACACAACGGCAACCTCTCTTTGTATGGCCAATAAAATGCCTATATGTGTTTTCGGG
>CAZIQC010000056.1:0-6907 GCA_964541335.1 uncultured Oscillospiraceae bacterium | reverse complement strand
CCTTGCCTAAAGGGAAGCCTAAAAGCGACTGAGGGATTGTTGAAAATTGATTTAATCAGTATTTACTTAAAGGCAGCCGTTACCGTACATCAAGGCTTATCGTGCCGCCGCCGACGACAACGTCGCCATCATAAAAAACAACGGACTGCCCCGGGGTAACGGCGCGCTGCGGCTCGTCAAATTCCACAAGGGCTTTGCTTTCGGAAAGCTGTGTAACGGTGGCGCATTGCTCCGTGTGGCGATAGCGCACGCGTGCCTTTAATTTTATGGGAGAAGATATTTTCGCAACGGAAACAAGGTTTAAATTTTCGGCGATAAGGCGCGTGGAAAACAGCTCTTCGTGCTTGCCGAGGGTAACGGTGTTGTTGTGTGCGTTTACCGAGGTTACGTACATCGGCTCGCCGAACGAAACGCCAAGCCCCTTTCTTTGCCCGATTGTGTAGCGGATAATGCCGCCGTGCGTGCCGAGGGGGTTATTGTTCTTATCGATAAAGCTTCCGCACGGAAAGGTTTTTTTTGCGAGGTTTTCGATAAAATCTATGTACGAGCCGTTTATAAAGCATATATCCTGGCTGTCGTGCTTGTGCGCATTGGAAAAGCCGTTCTCCTCGGCAACGGCGCGCACCGTTGCTTTGTCAAGCTCGCCCAAAGGAAAGATAACGTGCGCAAGCTGTTCTTGCGTGAGCGAATAAAGAAAATAGCTTTGGTCTTTGGCAAGGTCAACGGCTTTTTTTAAGATAAAGCGCCCCGTGCGTTCGTCGCGCGTTACGCGGGCGTAGTGCCCCGTGGCGAGAAGCGCGCACCCCGTTTCCTCGGCATATGAAAGAAGCCTGCCGAATTTAATGAGGCGATTGCACACCACACACGGATTGGGTGTGCGCCCCGCGGCGTATTCTTTGACAAAGGCTTCTATAACGATTTGGTGAAAATCCGCCGAAAAATCGACCGTTTCGAACGGAACGGCCAGTCGATTTGCAACGGCGCAAGCGTCGTTTACGGCGTCGGCGGCACTTTCCGCGGCAAAAGCAAAATCGCCCAAACAGCCGAGCAAGCGCATAGTGACGCCTCTGCACGAAAAGCCGCGCTTTTTCATAAGATATGCGGCAACGCTCGAGTCAACACCGCCCGACATTGCAATAAGAGCTTTGGTTGGCATATTGTTTTTCCTCCATCGTTTTTTTGTAAAGCTTGGGTGAGATACCCTTGTATTTTTTGAAAATTTTTATAAAATAGCTCAGGTCGCAAAAGCCGCACCCGTAGGCAATTTCGGTAATGCTTTCGTTTGAGTGGGCAATTCTTTCGCAGGCTATGTTTATGCGAAATTCGTTTATATAGTCGAACGGGGTTTTTTGTGCCGCTTCCTTAAAAAATCGGCAAAAATAATTGGGCGACATTGCACAGCTGTGTGCAAGCTCCGCCAAGGAAAACCGTGTGGCGTAATTTTCTTCGATAAACGAAAGCGCGGCTTTCAGCTTTTCGGCCTTTCCGCTTTGTGAGTGCAGGGGGGCGGCGTCGCTCTTTTCGGACAAGACAGTGCCGACAAGGGCGTATATTTCGCTTAAAAACATAAATTCGCGCCCGCGCACGTCGGATTTCATTGCGGCGAAAATCCCCTCGACAATGCCGTTATCCCGAAAAAAAACGCAAGAGCGAATATACTGCTTTACCGTTTGGCGGCATTGCGCACTTGTGTAAAGCAGTGCCGGCGAAAAGACAATACATTCGTATTCGCATTCGTGTGCGGCGGCGGAATGGATAATGCCGCCGGGGATAAAAACAGCGTCGCCCGCAACCAAGGTGCGGCGGCTTTCGTTAAGAAAAACGCTCAGTTCGCCCGAAAGCACGCGTATAAGCTCAAAATCGCTGTGCCAGTGCGCTTGCATTTGATAACGCGGGTGAAGCCCGTTTATGTGATACAGCTCGGCGGGGAAATCGGGCGTGCCGCGCTGCACCGCTTCGTGATAAGTCGAATTATTCATCAAAAATCACCTTTCGGTCAATATACTGCTATTTTAACATAAACCCGAGAAAAATAAAAGAAAAATAAACTGCAAATTTTAATAAATTATGACAAAACATATATTATTCTTGACTTATTCGCCGTAAATTGATATTATATTAAGGAAAAACAGGGAGGTGCGGCAGTATATGAACGAAGAAACAAAACCGCAGATTGAAAAAATCGATAACGATAATACACCCGAAAATACAGCGAAGGAGGCAAGCGTACCCGCGGCGCGGGAGGCGCAAGCCGAAGAAAAGCCGACGGAGCACCGCGAGGAAGCACGGGCGGAGGAAAATCAAATAACCGAGGAAGAAAAGCAGGAAATCATCTCGGATTTTGCGCCCGAGCCGATAAGCATTCCGAACTACAATCCGCAAAAGGAAAAGGAAAAGCACATCAAAAAAAGGGTTAAAACAAAAAAGAAGCTGTCGGCGAAAAGCCGCGCACGGCGGCGCTTGGCAAAAAAGGTCGCGCGGGGAGTTGCGTCGCTTTTGTTGCTCGTTGTGCTTACGGCGGCTCTTACGGGCACGCTGTCGTCCTTATTGGTGCGAATAACCACGTCGGAATATTCCGTGGAGAACGCAATTCGCAAAAACAATCCCGAGCAGTTCACCATTGGGAAAATACAGGATATTTCCGCGCTTAATTTAAAAGCAGGATCGGCGCACGCGTCGATTGCGGACATATTGCGCGACAACGCAATGAGCACCACCACCTATGAGGACATTGCGCAAGCGGTGAAAAAGTCGGGCTTTTCGGCATTTGCGGCAAAGCACGCGAGCGGTGTTATATCAAGCCTTGTTTTCGGCACGGAGTATAAGGGAATTACCGCGGCGGAGGTTACAAAGGTATTCCGCGAAAATATTTCCTACATAAAGCTGGCAACGGGCGTTGAGCTGGGCGAAAGTGCGTGCGCACAGTTCGGAAAATATATTGCCGAAACCTCGGCATTAAACGACATAAAGCCCGAAAACCTGAAAAACACAACGGCGGCGAAGCACACCGATATGACGAAAAGGTTGTTTTCGTTTACGGCGTTGGCGGCTATGGCGGCTGTGATTGTGCTTGCGGTTGTCATCGTAACGCTTGTGTGCCGCGGATATGCGCATAAAATAGTAGGCGGCAGCTTAATCCTTTCGGGAATGATTACGGCTGCTGCGGGGATTTTGTACAAGCCGTGGTTTGCCACGTCGAACGCTTTCATACAGTGCGTTATCGATTCCGTGCTTAAGGCTTTCAGAACAAATGCGATTATTTATGCGCTTGCGGCGGTGATAATCGGCGTTTTGGTGCTTCTTATCGGAAAGGCCGTGAGCTACGGCGAAGAATACGAGGAAGAATAAGAAAAGGGCGTAGTACATACGCCCTTTTTCGGAGGAAATTATGATAATTCCCATTTTTGTGCCGCATTGCGGCTGTCCGAACGATTGTGCGTTTTGCAACCAACGAACGATAAGCGGTGCCGCTTCCGCGCCGACGATTGCCGAGGCGCGCGATATTATCGAAGCGCATTTGTCCACAATGGGCGGCTGTGCCGAGCAGATTGCGTTTTTCGGAGGAAGCTTTACCGGAATACCGACAAATGAACAGAACGCATATTTACAGCTTGCGGCAGAGTATATAAAAAAAGGCGCGGTAAAAAGCATTCGCCTGTCTACAAGACCGGACTATATCAACCGCGACACCGTGCTGAGATTGCAAAGCTACGGCGTGGAAAACATTGAGCTGGGGGCGCAGTCGATGTGTGACGATGTGCTTATCGCGGCACATCGCGGACACACCGCTTCCGATGTGCGATATGCCGCGGAAACGATAACGAAATGCGGGGCGACCCTCTCCTTGCAGATGATGACGGGGCTGCCGCTTGATACGCGCGAAAAGGATATATACACGGCGCAGTGCTTTGCCAAGCTGGGAGCAAAGGAGACGCGCATTTATCCCACACTGGTTTTGCGCGGAACACGGCTTTGCACCCTGTATGAAAACGGACGGTACAAGCCGCAAACCGTGGAACAGGCTGTGGAGGTTTGTGCGGAGCTTTGCGCCGTTTTCGAAAAAAACGATATACGCATTTTACGAATAGGCTTGCCGGAGAGCGCCTCTCTTCGGGAAAATTTCGTCGGCGGACCGTACCACCCGTCGATAGGTGAAATGATACTGAGCCGCCGCATTCGAAACGACGCGGAAGCCGCGGCACGGGGCGGAAAACACGTTACGATAATTACCGACCGACGCTACTTGTCGCGAGTGTACGGAAATAAGAAGTGCAACCTTATATATTTCGAGGAAAAGGGGCTTAATGTAAGCATTTCACCGTGCGATGACCTCGGCACGGTGAAAATAACAACAACCGAATAATCGATTACGGAAGTATGCGCACGGGTGTGCCGACGGGCGTAAGATTAAAAAGGATTTCCATATCTTCGTTATATAATCTTATGCAGCCGTTTGATACCGCCTGCCCGATGCTTTGCGGATCATTCGTGCCGTGTATTCCGTAGCCGATTTTTGAAAGACCGAGCCAGCGCGTGCCGTAAGGACCGCCGGGGTCGGTTTCTTTGTTTATTACGGTAAAGCTTCCGATGGGGGTTGGGGTTTCTCTTGCACCTACGGAAACGATAAATTCACGATAGGGAACGCCGCCGCGATACAGCGTAAGCCGCCTTGCACCGACGCTTACCGTAATTTCCGTGAAAGACGGTGCCGTCGGAATACAGATAACGCTTCCTGCGTTAAGGCGGTTCGGATTAAGCGTGGGGTTAAGCTGCATAATATCGTCGACGGAAACGCCGTACACCGCCGCAATGGCGGAAAGCGTGTCGCCGCGCATTATTACATAGTAGTTTTGCGTGTCGCACGCTGGAAGCGGCATTAACGGACGCATAACGCATATTCTTTTGCCGATTTCAAGATTGTTTGCATCAAGAGTTGGGTTAAAACGCAAAAGCGCGTCAACGGTAGTGTCGAATTTTTGAGCTATTGTGAAAAGCGTATCTCCCGCGGCTATATTGTAGGCAACACTGCCGCACGGACAAACAACGTCCGAGCTTGTTTCGGAAACAAGGCATATCTCACTGCCGACCTCAAGGTTGTAGGGGTCAAGCGTGGGGTTAAGGCGCAGCAGCGTTTCCGCGGAAATATTGAAATTTCGCGCTATGGAATAAAGGGTATCTCCACGGGTAACGGTATAAATGTATGAGCAGGGCATATTTAAACAGAACCTCCGTATAAAAATTATCGAAATCCGAAGACTGCGTACTTCAGACAATATTTTCCATTGACAGAAAAAAGAAAAAGTAGTACAATTACAATATATGTATTGATTTAAATATATGTGCGATTGGAGGCACTGTATATATGGACAGAAAAAATTTGCGTGTTGCGGTTGTGTACGGCGGAATTTCCACCGAGCGCGAAATATCGCTTTCGAGCGGAAACGCCGTGTACGAGGCGTTAAAGAGCTTCGGCTATAAGGATGTAACGCTTTTTGACCTTAGGGAGAATAATATTTCGGAGCTTTTAAAGGAAAAATACGACGTGGCGTATCTTGCACTGCACGGGCGCGGCGGAGAGGACGGTTGCATACAGGGCGCGCTTGAGCTTGCGGGAATACCCTACACCGGTCCCGGGGTGGAGGCAAGTGCGGTATGTATGAATAAAATACTTACAAAGCGTGTTTTAAAGGCGGCGGGACTTCCCACGGCGGATTTCGAGGTGATTTCGAAAGCGGACTACAACGAAAAAACTTTTGCCGAACTTGTGGAAAAAATCGGCTTGCCGATGGTGATGAAATCGCCGTGCCAAGGGTCGAGCATAGGCGTGGTGATAGTAAAGTCGGAGAGCGAGGCAGCCGTTGCCGCCGAGGAAATTTTCAAATACGGTGACAATCTTCTGGCGGAGAAATTCGTCAGCGGCACGGAGGCAACGCTTCCCGTTATCGGAAACGCCGACCCCGTGCCCCTGCCCGATGTGGAAATAACCTCCGAACGGGAATTTTACGACTATACGGCAAAATACACAAGCGGACTTTGCCACCATATTATTCCGACACGTGTTGACAAATGCGTGCGCGAAAAAATGGCAAAAATCGGTGTGGAGGCGTATCGTGCGGCGGGCTGTCGCGGTATATCGCGCATAGATTTTATAATTGACGAGCAAGATAGCCCCGTTATTATCGAAATAAACACAATACCCGGGATGACGCAAATGAGCCTTGTGCCCGATTCGGCAAGGTATGCGGGAATAGGCTTCGGCGAGCTTGTCGACAAAATAATCGGTTATGCGTTGGAGGATAAATAAAACAAAGCTTCATACGGCGGTAAGCGAAGCGGTGTTAAAATCGTGCGAAAGATAAAAATGCCGAGGTGGAAGAATGAGCCTTATAAATTTGCACAATGTGTCCAAAAGCTTTGGCGAGAGAGTGCTTTTCGAAAATGTGAATTTGAATATAGAGTCTAATATGAAAATAGGATTTATAGGCGAAAACGGCGTTGGTAAAACAACGCTTTTTCGTGTTATGCAAAAAACGGAGGATTATGACGGCGAGATAACGTGTTCGGGTGCGCTGTCAATCGGGGTTATGGAGCAAATGCAGCCCGACAGCGACACTGCTACCGCATTTGACTATGTGTGCGAGGTATTCGGCGAGCTTATAAGCATCGAAAAAGAGCTTGAAGCCGTGCGAAAAAAGCTTGAAAACGGAGCGGATAACACCGAGGAGCTTATAAAAAAGCAAGACAAGCTGAACGAGCGCTTTATTGCCGACGGGGGGCTTACGTTTCGCGCGCGAGTGCGCAGTATGCTTTTGGGACTCGGCTTATCCGAAACGGAGATTGCGCTTTCGCTCAACAGCCTTTCGGGAGGGCAAAAAACGAGATTGTCCCTCGCGAGAACGCTTCTGTC
>CAZIQC010000055.1:0-6984 GCA_964541335.1 uncultured Oscillospiraceae bacterium | reverse complement strand
GAGCATTCGAATACCGTTCGAAATACAAATTCCCGACGTTGATTATTTTCGAAAGAATGTTTTTTTGCAAGGAATTCAGTGAGAATACTTTGTTCGCAAAGAAAGAAGTATCGAGGTCATCGCAATCGAAAGACAGCGAAAAAACATAGACCGAATCCGTGCAAGAGCCGCAAAGTCGATGAACGGCATTCGGTGCATACAAAATGCCTTCTCCGGCGCGAAGATCTACCGAGCTTCCGTTAATCTCCAGCGAAAGGTCGCCTCGATCAATGTAAAAAAACTCCCAAAAATCGTTGTAGACGGTGTTTTCGTCCACGGTGCGCATTTTCGGTAAGCCGCGGTAAAAAACGGTCGATACCGAGGACACCGTAAAAAGATTGTGCAGCGCAACCCTTTTGTGGCGCGGGGCTTTATCAGGTGATTTTTCCATACAGCATATCCCTCCAACGTTAGTTTCCGAAATAATAATATAATTCTTTTTTTTGTTTGTCCATAAGTTGGACAGATAATGAAAAACAAACGTCATTTTCTGCATTGAGATATATGTGCGGTCGTGGTAAAATTCAATTAAACAAGGGGAAGAACGTGTAAGTTTTTGTGAAATCTGACAAATTTGTATCACAATAACGAACATTTGCAAAAGAGGGGGCGGATTTATGAAAAAAGGAATTTTCGGCATAGCCTTTGCGGCGATTTTGTTTTCGGCGTCGGCGGTATTTGCGGCAACGCCCGAAAACATCGATATGTCAACACTCGGGTGTGACAAAACGCGCGGAGAGGTCGTTGAGGTAAGCGGTCTGACGTTTACCGCCGCCTCGGATAAGGAAAACGGTATCGATACAAAAAATTCAACCGTTGATACCGTATATATAAGTCTTGACAACGGTGTCGGCTGTTATTCGCTCACTCCGAAAACGGGGCGCTATTTCATAGGAAAGAACGCTTTTTCGCTTAAGCCGAACCGCAGTTATCTCATATCGGTGCTTGTAAACTGCAAGTATGACCGCAACTCTTGCGAAGTAAGCCTCGGGTTTTACGAATACGACGATGGCGGAAACACCGTTTTGAGAAATTACATCGGCACTCCGGCAGATACAAACGGTTGGTACAGGTTCGAGGGAACAGTGACAACCTCTTCGAGAACGCAGAGCGGTAAATTCAGTTTGTCGATGTACGGATTTAATATCCCCGATAATGAAAACGAGTTTTATATTTCCGACTTAAATATACTGGAGCTTCCCGCGGTGTCGCTTGTGCAAAGCACCCCCGGCGAGGGAATGGTTTTCGGCGGAAGCAGCGGAATGTACAATATGCGCGTGAAAAGCGCGACCGCCGCGGCGGATAAAATTACGGTAACAACCACCGGCGGCGAATATGTTTTCGATAAGTCGGACAACAGCGTAACGGCATATCAGCTTATAAACGGGCGGCGCAAGCTTTTTGAGGAAAGGCTTAACAAATCGCTTGCAAGCCTTTCGATAAAAAGCCAAACGGAAACCGAGGCGGTGCTTACCACGGGCGCGGGGGGCGTAACTTTCGGTGTGCAGATGGACTCCTTAATGTTGATTGCAAACCACGGTACGGAGGATTTAACGGTTGACGTGACGTCGGCAACGGACGGAAAGTGGAATCGCCTTTCGCAAGGGAATTTGATGGTTAAGGATGACACGGGCGGGTTCACCGTTAATCCGTACATACCTATGGGCACGGGCAGGCTTGCAAGATATACCGCGTCCGCCGAGGTGGATTTTGACGGGGTGGTAAACGATACAACGTTTATAAGCAAAGCAAAAGCCCCGTGGTCGGTCGGCTACACCGTTTCCGACGGGGAAATGCTCGGAACAAGCGTTTTTCCCGCGCGTGAATACGATTGGAAAGCCTCGTTTGACAGTACATATGTAAACTATTTTTCCGGCGGGTCTACGGCGCGCTACGCGGAGGATGTTGAAAAATACGGCACGGATATAGGCGTTTTGTGGGATTTTACAAAACGCGGATGGGGAATGAGCTACGGCGGAGAGTACACCCCCATAAGCGAAAGCGCCTATCGTGCAAATATAGAAGCCGCACACTCCGCGGGGATTGAAGCGGCACCCTATATGAGTATGTACTATTGGTACAACCGCAATGTGGACGAATACATTGCCGAGGTTAAACGCCACCGTGACACCTACGGTATCGACGGAGTATATACCGACGGATTGCCCGACAAGGAGTGGCTTGCCGCATACGAGGGGGCGCGCAAGCTGCGCGAGCTTTTCCCCGACGGTGCGCTTATTTTCCACACCACCGGTCAGGACGGAAACGGCGGACCGCCGATGGCGGTGCCCGATATATCAATCCCCGCGATTGACGCATACGCCACAATAACCTTGCGCGGTGAGGGCGTTGCGGGAGACGGGCTTTCTTGGGAATATCCCAAGAACATAACCGCGGGCTACAACACGTCGAACGCCATCGGTGTTATGAAGGGGGACGCGTGGACGGATAACGAACAGCCTGTTTCGCAAAATACCCAAAATTTAATCAATCTTTTATACAACGGCAGGGCGCGTATCGAAGAGCGCGCCGAGTATATGGAGAGCTACAACAAAATTTTGAAAAAATTAAAGCTTGGCTATGCGTTTTTCGGAAAGAACAGCGATTATTACGAGCACGACTATCTGCCCTCGGTACACGGGTTAACACGCGGCGCGCTTAACTTTCAAACGGAAAACATATTAGATTGCGAGTTTTCAAACGCCGCACAAAATGCACGATGGAGCATTTTCGGCACGGCAAACGTTTCGTTTGCAAGGCTCGGCTCAAACGACGTTTTGAATATAACCGACAGCACCCTTTCGGACGTGGGCGGTGCGGTTTACGATTTCGGAGAGCAAATCGGGCTTATGAATGTGCGCTTTCGCGTAAAGACGACCGACGGCGCGGGCGGAGAAATGTATTTAACCGACACCGCGGGAAAAAAGCTGTGCGGAATTTACGTTATCGATAACGAACTGCGCTGTCTTGACAGAAAGGGCGGTTACAAAAAAATTGCCGATACGGTTGCAAACGAGCAGTATACCGTGGAAATTAAAGCAGACTGCGGTGCAAAACGCTTCAGCGTGTATATTGATGGGGAAGAAGCTGTTAAAAAGGCATACTTTGCTTCAGACACGGGCTTTCCCTCAAAAATATGCCTGTGCTCAAGCAGCTCTGCGGCGGGAAGCGTATATTACGACGATGTGTCAATCGATATCGGATTTTAACTGAGAAAGGAGAGAAAAGCGTGTTTAAGAAAACGGTTTCAATGCTTCTCACGGCGGCTGTGGTGTTTTCGCTTTCAACGGGAGCGTTAACGACATATGCCGCGGAAGAAGTTGCGAAAGAGCAAAAGCCGTCGCTTCATTACTATACGGGCGCACCCGTTGAAAAAATTCCCGAGGAATTGCTCGAGGCAGATGCGCACGGCGGAGAGCTTATCCCGCTTGAAAAGTACAACTTTTCGAGCAAGGATGCACAGTTTGACAACGAGGGAATAGGGCTTGTATGGACGGAGATTGACGGACAGGGCTTTTGGCGGCTTACCATTGAGGACGAGGCGGCGAACAAATATCTTAAAAGCGAGCCGTTCGACCTGAAAGCAAACAGGCAGTATCTGCTTTCGATACTCATATGGTCAGACTTCAGCCGATTTTACGAAACAACCTACCGCACAAGGGAAGTATGTATGTCGCTGTCCGTTACAAATGCCGAAGCGACGAAAGAGTTTATTTCGCTCAGACGCGGTATGCCGGATTACACCGAGGGGTGGAAGCGCCTTGAGGTTGTATTCTCGCCGGGACTTTTGGAGGCGGGTTCAAAGGGGCGGCTTAATTTCTCCACGGCGGCATTTACGAACGGCGCACCCGAGAGCGCAATCTATATTGCGGATTTCCGCGTTTTCGAGCTTCCGGAAAAGGAGCTTGTGCCCTACAAAGAGGGCGAGGGAATGGTATTTCGCGGGAGCGCGGGCGACCTTGATATGCGCGTGGAGAGTGCCGAACAAGCGGAAAACAAAATCGTGGTAAATACCACGGGCGCACGCTACACCTTCGATACGGAAACCGACACAATAACCGCGGAGCAAAAAATCGGAATGGAGCGCACCGTATCGGAATGGAAATCGAGCGTGAGCCTGGCGGGACTTACCGTAAGAAGCAAGACGGACAACGAGGCAGTGCTTACCAACCCCGAAATTTCGTTCGGTGTACAGATGGACGGTACGGTGTTTTTAACCCCGCACAAAGATAAAGTGAGAATGGAATGTACGAGTAAGATAGGCGGCATATGGAACAGGTTTAATTTCGGCTATCTTATGGCACTGGACGATTACGGCGGCTTTACCGTAACGCCCGACATACCGGCGGGCACGGGCAAAACGTGCGAATGTGAAATTTTGACCGAAGGGCTTGATTTTCCCACATGGCAGTTTAACAACGCCGTTGCGTGGAACGGCGATGAACCCGCCGCCGAGTTTAATACCAAAATTTCGAATGCAAAGCCGGGCTGGCAGATAGCGTGGACGGTTTCCCCCGGGGAAAGACTTGCGATTACCACCTTCCCCCCGCGTGAGTATGACTGGGAGGAAAGCTTTAACAACAATTATCGCAATGTTTATCCCGCGGCGTCGCACTATACGCGTATGCCCGAATATGCCGAGGAGCAACGTATCGGCACGGTGGTTACGTGGTCGTTCGACCATAACGTAAGCGGTATGGAATACGGCAGATACTATCTTTTCGACAAGCACGAGGACGAGCTTAAGGATATGATAAAAACCGCACACGACAACGGTGTGCAGGCTGTGCCGTATACAAGCGGCTACTTTTACTATAACAGCGACGAGCCGACCGAATACATAAACGAAATCAAGCGCCTGCGCGACACATACGGCTTTGACGGCGTGTATTCCGACGGGCTACCCTCCGAGTCGCGATGGGTGGTCGGGTATGAAGAAGCGCGAATGTTGCGCGAGCTGTTCCCGAGCGGCACGATTATCGTTCACCAAACGGGTCAACCGGCAAACGGCGGACCGCCGCTGTCATCTCCGGCATACTTTTTGCCGATGGTGGATGCCTACCTTTCCATAACGCTTAAGGGCGAAAATGTGGGGCTTATCGGCAAGGAATCGCCGCTTGCGCATATAACGTGGAATCAGTACAACATAGCCAACTGCATAGGCGTGCAAAAGGGCGATTACTGGAAATATACAAACGATAAGGGCGAACAGGTTATGATTCCTCAGCTTTCACAGGATTTGATGCACCTTATCCAAAACGGAAGAGCGAGAAATACCAACGATAACGACTGGATGAACGTGTATTTGCCCATACTCAACCGTCTCGAACAGGAGTGGAAGGAACACGGCAGCGAAGATAATTTCTACGAAAGGTATTATGCGCCGCTTGCCCGCACGCTTTGCCGCGACCGCTTAAGCTACCTGGGCGATTTTGAAATAATCGACCAAGGGTTTGAGAAGGAAAACCCGCTTGCGGATTACAGCGTGTCAAATGCCGATGTGTCGCTCGACACCGCGGCGGAAAACACCGTGCTGACCGTTGCGGGCAAAAGAAATACCGAGTGCGGCAGTGTGTTCAAAAAAACGATGTCGCTTGCGGGTAAAATAACGGTGCAATACGACTTTACGGCGGAGGAAGCCGCAGACTACGAGGCATATATCTCCGATGATTACGGCACGCACGGCGTGGGGATACAATTTTCGTCCGACGGGAAGATTAAGCTTCGCGGGTCGAACGGGGGATATACCGTAATCGGTCGTTATAAGCGCGACGTGTGCCAAAAGGTAAAGCTTGAAATAAACACCGACACACACCGACTTAACGTGTATATCGGCGATAACAAGCTTATTTCGAATTTTGCCTTGCCTGAGGATCTTTATTGCATAAGCGACTACGAATTTTTCACGGGCGGGTACGGAAGCCTGTTCAAGCTCGACAATTTTAAGGTAACGTTTAATTACTGAGCGGGCGTTTAAAATTTGTTTTAACCGACGGTTGTCGGTCGATATAAGGCAGGATGAAAAGCCTGCCAAAATAAAAAATGAGAGGTGTAAATGATGAAAAGATTTTTGGCAATGTTTATCGTGTTGGCGGTTATGCTTACTTTGGCACCGATGGCGCTGTGCGTGCGAGCCGCAGACCAAGACCCCGAAGGGACGATAATTGTTTACAACAGCACATCGTCAACTACGGACGCGCGCTTTTCGGCGTACAATAACCCCGGCGGCGGCACAGAGCAGACAATCGGTACGCACAGTCAAGGCGTGGCATATGAGGAAAGTAAGCTTGACGGTTACAACGGCACTAAGGCGTTGCAACTTTTACAGGTCGGATACGGTGCGTGGTATCGGCTGACGGCGGAAACGGATACATCACTGGCGGGAACGTACGACATATACGTTTGGAATGTGTGCGAAGGAACGGACGACCGCCGAGGAAACGGCACTCACCCCGATTATTATGCGCAGTATAACGTAGTTGCAAAAAACGGCGAAACAAAATACTTTATTAACCAGGCGAACGCAAGCGGCGGCAAAGACGGATGGGTTAAGCTGGGAACGCACTATTTCAGCGGAAGCAATGCGGAACGCGTGGTTGTATCGAAAAATTATCAATACAATTCATCCACCTATTTGAGCGCGGTTAAGTTTGTGCCGGTGAATAAGCCGAAAAGCACCAAGCTTACGCATATGTATATGAAGCATTATGACAATTCCAATATCTCCAAGAAAACGCGAATTGAGCTTGAGGATACGCCCATCACGGCAAACACTTTTGTAAAGCAGTTCCCCGCGGATTATGATGACGGGATGGACTATGATAAATCTACGGGCAGAATAGAATTAACCTTTGAAACGGAAGACCCGAACGCTAAGGTTAAGTTTAGCTGGGGCGGCGACGGAACGGGCAGCACCTCCACAAGCATCAAAGCCAACTCGAAAGG
>CAZIQC010000054.1:0-6984 GCA_964541335.1 uncultured Oscillospiraceae bacterium | reverse complement strand
TTCGGTGGGGGCGGTTGCCGCCGCGTCGTCCGCAAGGGCGGTAAACCCGCCGCAAAGCGACATTACCATTATTACGGAAAGAATTGCCGAAAGTAGTTTTTTCATTGTTATCACTCCTATTTTTTGCCAAAGGGTGGGATAATGTTCACTCTTGTGAACATTAAAGGGTATACCCTTTAGGCTTATTTATTTGGTTGGTGTATTGCGCTTTTGAGGTATTGTCCCCTCTCAGTCAACCTATCGGTTGACAGCTCTCCCCACGGGCGAGCTTTTTGTGGGGGGTTCCCTTTCGCGTGCCACCCTCCTTTAGGCAAGGTGGGCTTAACTATGCGCTTCTGGCTTCCTTGCCTAAAGGGAAGCCAAAAAGTGACTGAGGGATTGTTGATTTAATCAGTATTTACATAAGGGCTTGCCTCACGGGTCTTGCGCTCTCGCGCGCCCTTTGCCGTAAACGCTTTTCGGATTTTCGGTCGCCTTTTCTGTGGGCGACCGCCTCTCCGAGCGTTCTGGCATAAGGGCTGACTTGCCGTTCGCCCGCGCCCCGGAGGGCTTGCCTCACGGGTCAGCCCTTAACAGCGCCCACGGTCATTCCTTTTACAAAATATTTCTGGAAAAACGGGAACACAATCAATATCGGTCCCGCCGCAACCACGCACATTGCCATACGTGCGCTCAGCGTCGGCATTGATGCCGCCGCCGAGCCTATACCTGCATTTATCGCCTCGGGCGAGTTAAGATATTCGATGTTTTTCATAATGGTCATCAGCAAATATTGCAGTTTTACCAGGTTTTCGCTGTCGATATAAAGCATTGAGTAATACCACTCGTTCCAATATGTAAGCAAAAGCAACAGCCCCACCGTGGCAAACGCCGGCTTTGAAATGGGCACAACAATTTGCGTAAACACGCGCAGCTCGCCTGCGCCGTCCAGCTTTGCCGATTCGATAAGCGACACCGGCACACTTTGGAAAAAGCCCTTCATCAAAAGAATGTTCCACGCACTGCACAGCCCGGGGATAATCAGCGCAATAAGCGTATCCTTAAGGTCAAGCCAGCGTGTGATAAGAATATACGTGGGCACAAGTCCACCGTTAAACAGCATGGTAAAGAACACATAAAACGAAAGTATTCTTTTATATGCATAGTCGCGCCTGCTCATAACATAGCCGCAGGTCGACACAAGCCACAGTCCCGCAAGGGTGCCCACGGCGGTGGTGATTATCGTTACCTTATATGCGTTAAGTATGCGCCCGGGTGCCGCAAGCAGCAGCCTGTATGCGTTAAGCGTGGGCTTAACGGGGATTATTTTGTACCCTATTGCCATAATTTCTTCCTGTGATTGAAAGGACGAACCCAATATTATAAGAAACGGTATCAAGCAGCACGCCGAAAGAAGCGCCAGCAATATGTGCAGCACCACGTGAAAAACCTTTTCGCCCTTGGTTTTCAGTGCGCCGTCTTTGTATTTTGTTTTTGTCAATGCAGCTCTCTCCTTTCTTAAAACAGTGCGTTGTCGCTGTCGACCTTATTTACGATAAAGTTTGTTGTCAAAACAAGTATAAAGCCCAGCACCGCCTGATAGAAGCCCGCCGCCGACGACATCCCCACATCGCCCAGCGTTATCAGCGAGCGGTAAACGTATGTGTCGATAATATCGGTTGTTTCGTACAAAAGCGACGAATTGAGTGTGAAATTGTAAAACAAGCCGAAATCTCCGTAGAAAATCTTTCCTATTTTAAGTATGGTCATTATAACAACCATCGGCTTTATGCCGGGAAGCGATATATACCATATTTCCTGGAGCTTGTTTGCGCCGTCGATTTTTGCCGCCTCGAAAAGCGACTTGTCCGTGCCCATA
The DNA here is from genome assembly GCA_964541335.1 of uncultured Oscillospiraceae bacterium. GTDB lineage: Bacteria > Bacillota > Clostridia > UMGS1883 > UMGS1883 > UMGS1883. The sequence goes on along the minus strand of CAZIQC010000054.1, from coordinate 5,126 downwards.
AGGGCGGCGTAGTAGATAATGGCGTTGTAGCCCATACCTTTCCACACCTCGGCAACAATGAGTATCACGGGCCAGTAGCGCGGCACGTTGTACCACGATATTGCCTCGCCCCCCATAGCTACAAGCAGCTTGTTTATAATGCCGTAGTCGATATCCAAAAACACCTTTGCCGCATACGCCGCAACAACCCACGATATGAAATACGGCAGGAAAAGCATTGTCTGATAGCATTTTACAAAGCGCGCGTGCATTTCGAAAAGCATAAGCGCAATGAGAATTGACATTGCCATTCCGATAACGATAAACGCCGTGTTGTAAAGTATGGTGTTGCGCGTGGCAACCGTTACCTCGCTGTTATCCATCAAAAACTTGAAATTGTCGAGTCCGCACCAGGGGCTTTTGAAAAATCCGAGCGTTGCATTGTAATTCTTAAACGGAAGCACCAGCCCGTACAGCGGTATGTAGTTGAAAACAAACAGGAACAGCACCGCCGGCGCAATAAGAAACGTAAGCGGAAGGCTTGTTTTAAAGGTTTTAAGCTTTTTGGCGAGCGTTCCGCCCGCCGCGTTGTGTTTTTTCATAATAAAGTATTCCTCCGGGGTCTTGTTTTAGCTGTTGGAATTTGCCTTCTTCCACTCCGCAAACTGCGAATTAAGCTCGGCAAGCACCTTATCTATGCCCGCATCGGCAAGCTGCTTGCGCGCGTCGGCAAGGTATTCGTCAAAGTTTTCCATACAGCCTGCGGAGAATATTGTGGAATATTTTTCTTTTATGCTCGATACCTTGGCATATTCGCTCTTAACCTTTTCAGAGTTGAACTTAAAGCCGAAAACGTCCGATATGGTAGACTCTTTGTTAAGCTCGCGCATTTCCTCCAGAGCCTCCACTCTGTTCCAGCCGCTGTCCCACTGTGTCCACAGCGGACCGAGCCAGTTGTGCCAAATACCCCAGGTTTGCATTGCACCGCTGTTTACGATAACCGATTTTGAGCCGATTTCCGCGGAGCGTTCCTCGTCAACGGTGTAGTCCACACCCTCCACGCCGTAAGCAAGCGTGTTGAGAAGATAGTCATCTTTCCAAACCTCGTTAAGCAGCTGCAAGGCCTTTTCGGGCTTTTTTGAGGTTGTGCTTATGCAGTTCATACCGCCCGACTTTGTCGTTACAACCTTAAGTCCCATACTGGTTTCCACGCAGGGGAAGCCGTACGCCGCGGTTGTTTTCGACCCGTCTTCCGTATAGTAGCCGGTGTTGCACATAACGGCATAGTTGCCGCTCTTGCACTCGGTCATATATTCGGTTCTTGTGTTTGCGTCCTTGGGCATATAGCCTTTTTTGTAGAAATCGTTGCGCACGCGGTAGTTTTCAACAATAGCGTCCACGTCAAGCTCGCACAAATACTTGCCCTGTTCTTCGTCGAACACCGTGCCGGCAAAATCGCGGTCGGTATAACGCAAATCCGAGCGGTCGGGCGCTTGGCGAAGAAGCGGATAAATGTTGGGCTCGTTTTCCTTAATTTGCTTAAGGAAAGGCTCAAGGTCGGCAAGCGTTTTCACGCTTTTATAATCGAAATTGTATTTTTCCACAAGGTCTTTCTTAAACACCAGCGACGGGTGAAGTGCCAGCGGCATTTCGCCCTTTATGCCGTACACCTTGCCCTCAACACTGCCGAGCTTCCACATATAATCCTCCAAGCTGTCGAGCACGTTGGGGGCATATTCCTTAAGAAGCTCGTCCGTAAGCTCCACAAACGCGCCGTCCTTGGCGTTTTTATAGAACTGGTCGGGCTGTTGGATAAACGCAATATCAAACTCCTCACGCGAGGAAAGAATAACGTTCATCTTTTGCTGATAGTTACCCATATCAACCAGTCTTAAGTCCAGCTTAAGCCCCAAGCTTTCGCCCAAAACGCGGTTTGCCTCCTTCATAACGGTGTCCTTGCTGGAAACGTTCTCGCAGGATTTACACATATACCACGTAACGGTATTGTCGGATGCCGCCTTTTTCTCCTTGCCTCCGCAGCCCGCAAGCGTGCTTGCCGCAAGTGCGCCCGCCAGCGCAAGCGTTGCCGCTTTTTTGATTTTCATCACTACCATCCCTTTCTTTTTATGTACTTTACATTAGCTTAATTATACACCGCAAATTTTGTTTTGAAAATGTCATTGTTTCGTTTTTTTGTCACAATTTTATATATTCGCACAAATTTTTTCGGTTTTGTTTGGCATATTTTCCGTTTTACGGCATTGCGGGTAATCCGCACATTACCGCGCGTCCCGAAAGTGCGCTCTCGCGTATTTTTTCCGCCAGGAACACCGCCTTTGCACTGTCCGACGGTGGGTTTACCGTGTTTTGCGCACCCGTTTGAAGCATTTTTGCAAATGCGGATATTTCCGCGGTGATGTAGTCGTGCGTGATTGCGGGCGTGGAAAGCGGCTGTGCGCCGTCGTCCGTGTAAAGGAGCAGTTGCCCCGTGCCGTCAAACTCGATTGCCGCCTTTTCGAAATTAACCGTATACGGCGATTTAAAGGCAAAGCCCTGCGGCAGTGCCCAGTCCGAGCGAATGTTTACGTAAAAATTATCGTAGAAAAAAGTTGTTGCCGCACTGTCGCAGTCGGAAAATTTGCCCGTGCATACCGAGTGCAGTGCCCGCGGCATACCGAAAAGCTGCACCGCAAAATCCGTATCGTGAATGTGCAAATCGAATATAACGCCGCCGTCCGTGCTTGCGGAGGATTTATGATATTTCCACATAGGATAGGGCGACAGCCGCGCAAAATCCGCACTGATTACGCGCCCGTATTTGCCCGACCTTTTTATTTCGTTCAAAAAGGCGTAATGCTCCATAAACCGCACGCAGTGCCCCACCATAAGTCTGCCGGCAGAGCTTTTCTCCGCTTGCAGTATCTCCGCACATTCGGCAAAGGACATTGCCATTGGCTTTTCGACCAGCACGTTGAGGTTTTGCCCAAGTGCCTTTATTGCCGCGTCCTTATGTAAAAACGTGGGCAGGCATATATCCACAAGGTCAAGGCTTTGCTCTTTCAGCATTTTGTCAATATCGGTATAGCAATGCTCTATGACGGGCAGCGGCTCGCCCCCGCGGGAAATGTTTATTTTCGTTTCGGAATTAAACGCCTTTTCGTTAATGTCGCACAGGGCAACAAGCTTTACGCCCGCACCCGCCCTTTCGAGAAAATCGTATGCGCGGCGGTGCATTGCCGATATGCCGCCGCACCCCCAAATGCCAACCTTAAGCATTTTTTACCCCTCCTGTAAAATTTGTCTCAGATAATTTGCGGATTTAAGCATTTTGTCGAAACTGTCGTACACGTATCCGCTTTCTATCGTTACTGTACCCTCTTTAAAACGACCGTCTTTTAAAATGTCCAGTGCTTTTTTTGTTCGTATAAAGCCGTCGCCTATCGCTTCCGCACCGTATGCCACGCCGTCGCGCACAAATTCCGTTTGCTTTTCGTCATAGCTCAAATCCTTTAAATGCACGTACACGGTGCGGTCGGCGAAAAGCTGTGCGCCGCACAACTCGTCATTCCCCGCGAGAACGAAATTTCCGCTGTCGTAGGTGAACATAAGCCGCGGATTTTTGTCCAAAAGAAGCTTTATGTCCTCCAATCTTCCGTATGCCGTGCTTTTGGAAGAATAGTCCTCGATTGTTGGGACAAGCCCCATCTTGTCGCAAACGGCGCAAAGCTCGCCTATAAGCCGCCGCGCACTCTCGCGGAATGCGACAAACTCGCGCTCCTTAAAATCGGGCGGCGCTTGCGGCACAAGCATAAAGAACGGACTTTCCATTTCGCGGGCAAACTCCGCATCCGCGCAAAAGTCCTCAATCGATTGGGCATAAAGAGCCTCGCTTTTGTAATGTGCCGCCTGCGCGCAATGAACCGACGCGGTGCGCATACCGTTCTTTTTCATAATGTCTTTCAAATAATTTATGCCGTAAAGCTCACCCGTGCCGCTGTGCATATCGATATGCGTTATGCCCGCCGTTGCGGCAAGGTGCATTGCCTCGTCAAGGTCGCGTGCCTTTCCCTCGGAAACGGCGCTTTCCAAATGATAAAAAAACGTTCCTATATTATACATAGCATCCTCCGCAAATTAAAATTCCGAAACAACCGTTCGTTGCTCTTTCCAAGCTATCATATTTGCGACAAGCATATTCCAGCTTAAAAAGTCGCGGTTGTACACCCCCTTGCCCGTTTCGGGGTCGTAATACTCGTGCATTGCGTTGTTTTCTTCAATATCCTTGCCGAAAAGAAGCACCGTTTTGTTGACAAGGCTGTGCGCCAAGTCGGTGTAGCCGTAATTAAGAAGCCCGCGAAACACCATATAATTCGATATTCCCCACACGGGACCGTGCCAGCACGACGGGTTTGTGGACTTTGCTATGCGGTACATCTTTTCGTATTTGGAAAGCGAGCGCACGCCGTAAGGCGCGTTAAACGAACCCTCGTCAAGCAAGTTTTCGTTTACCATACGCTCCGCTTGGCTTTCGCTTGCAATGCCCGCCCACATCGGCAAAAAGCCGCTCCACACGCCTATGCGCTGAATAAGCGTGCCGTAATGCCGCGGACACCCCGAATGAAGTGCCCTTTCCTTTTCAACGGGAACAAGGTTTATATCGCAACTGTAGAAAAAGCCGTCCTTTTCGTCCCAGCAATGTGTATTGATTGCCGCCTTAAGCTCGGTTGCCGCCTTTTCCCACCGTGCGGCGCGCTCCGCGTTCGAAAGCTTGGTATAAAGATATGCCATAGCTTTAAATTCCTTATACATAAGCGTGTTCAAAAATATCGACGCACTGCTTCTTTCCGGGCGGAAGAACGTGCACGGGTCGTTATCCACGCCGATGGCGAAATCGTCGATAAAAAAGTACAGCCCGCTTTCGTGCTTACAGTGCGCGTCGTAATACGCAAGAAATTTTTCGATTTTTTCCATACCGCCGCGTATCCACTCGGCGTCGCCCGTGTATTTCACGATAAAGGCGCTGTGCTGTGCCATTACGGGCTTGTGAAAGTTGCCGTTCGGGGAAAGGTGCTCAAGGTCGTAGCGTTTTTCGGTGGGAATTACTATCGGTATTCTTCCGTCCTCCTTTTGAAAGTCGAGGAAATTGA
>CAZIQC010000053.1:0-7142 GCA_964541335.1 uncultured Oscillospiraceae bacterium | reverse complement strand
AGAGAAATGCTGTGGATATACGTAATGCTGACGTGGACGGCGGCGCTGTTCTTGGTGAATGAAATCGGCGTGGGACGTATGAAGTGGTGGGTCGGAATGTATGTGTTCTGCGTGCTGCTGCTTAATACCACGCGGACGATTTACCGATACGAACACAAACAAAAATAACATTCGGAGGTGCAATATTATGATGTATATAACCTGTCCCGAATGCGGGGCGAATTTAGACCCGGGCGAAAAATGCGATTGTAAAGAAAGAAGCCCGCACGACAATGCGTGCGAGCCTCAAACAAGCAAGCTTAGTATATCGCAAAATACGGGAAATGTCAACAGATATTTCGGAGGCGACAGCATATGAACGTTTTAACAATCAAACAAGAGGCGGAGGATATAACCCAAAAGAACGGCTACTACATACCGCCCTACCGATTTAAGATGATGGCAAAATGTGCCGAAAAAATATCAAGCTTGTTGGTGGGCGCGGGAAACGAGCTTACATATACGGAAATGCTTATCGTGTTAAAGAGCGTTGAGGAAAATATTCAAACGGCGATGAACGTACGCAAAGAGGAGGTATAACGATGGGATTTTGCCTAAGTGAAGCAAAGCGAAACAAGGCTAAGCTCAGACTTGCAATAGACGGTCCGAGCGGAAGCGGGAAAACATATTCGGCACTGCTCATAGCCTACGGGCTGACGGGCGATTGGTCGAAAATTGCGGTAATAGACACGGAACGCGAGAGCGCAAATCTGTACTACAATTTATGCGGTGCAAACAAAAAGTATCTCGTAGGGCAAATAAACGCGCCCTATACGCCGCAAAAATACCTTGACGCGTTGCACGTGTGCGAGCAGAGCGGCGCGGAGGCTGTAATAATAGACAGCTTAACGCACGCGTGGACTGCCGAGGGCGGATTGCTTGACATTCATACAAGTGTTGTAAAAAAGCAAAGAACGAAAAATACTTGGACAGCGTGGGCTGACGTTACGCCGTTGCACCGTAAGCTTGTGGACGCGATTTTGACCTCGCCCTTGCACGTAATATCAACGGTGCGGTCGGAAACGGAATATACGCAAGAAAAGGACACGGAGGGAAGAACCGTGGTGCGCAAAATAGGAATGAAGCCGCAATTTCGAAGGGGGCTTGATTACGAGATGACGCTTGTTTTCTCGCTCGACCAAGACCATAACGCACTTATCAGCAAGTCGCGTGTGGAATCGTTCCCCGTTAATGACGTGGTGCTCCCGAGCATAGAAACGGGAGAAAAGCTGCTTGAGTGGCTTAACGAGGGCGACGACGCGCCCACCTGTACCGAATGCGGAAGCGTGATTGAACCCTACGGGAATATGAGCGCGGAACAGGTTGCACTGCACGGACAGAGAACCTACGGAAGAAGCGTGTGCGTGCAATGCGGAACAAAGCTTAAAGCAATAGATTACGGAGAAAGAACGAAAGATACCGCACCCGTAGACGTACTGGCGGACAAGAAAGGAGAAACGGCAGATGAAAACAACAAGAATTAAGATAAAAAATCTGTTCGGCATTTCCGAGCAGGAGCTTGACGGACAAAGCATTGAAATTCGCGGAACAAACGGAAGCGGGAAAACGTCTGTCATAGACGCGATAAAATACGCGCTGACAAACGCCTCCGAGCGCGATTACATAATACGCAACGGCGAAACCGAGGGCGAAATAATAATCGAAACCGACACGGGGCTTACAATCAATCGAAGAAAGCGCACGGCTAAGTGTGACTACAAGTCGATTAAGGAAAACGGAAAAGAGGTTGCCGCCCCCGAAAGCTTTTTGCAGAGCTTGTTTACTCCCCTACAGCTTGACCCCGTGGCATTTACCCTTTTGGACACGAAAGAACAAAACAGGCGTATTCTCGACCTGATAGATTTTCCGTGGGGGCTTGAAACCATACGCGAGTGGTTCGGGGAAATCCCGTCGTGGGTGAATTATGAGCAAAATATATTGCAGGTGCTCCACGATATACAAGACGTTAAGGGCGACTACTACCAAAACCGCGAGGACGTAAATCGCGATATAAGAAACAACAGAGCGTTTATTGCCGATATTGCCAAGGATATTCCCGCGCATTACGACTATGACAAGTGGAACGGCTACGACCTCGGGAGCCGCTACAGAGAGCTTGAAAGGATAAAGGAAAACAACTCAATCATCGAGCGCGCAAAAGCATTTAAAGAACATTATGAGGACAAGCTCCGCGGAATACGGGCAAAAGTCGATATTGAAATAAACGCGGTCGATAAAAGCATTGACGAGGAGCGCACGGCTCTTCACGGGACAATCGAGCGGCTTAACGCCGAAATTATCGCCGCAAAGGAAAAGCTTGAAACGCTCGGCGAAAAGCGTGCCGACAAGATAAAGGTTTGCGAGGCGCGGTTTAACGAGGAGAAAGCCAAGCTTGACTCGGACACGCGCACGGCTGAAAAATACATAAATGAAGAGCCGACGGACACCGCCGCGCTTGAGGACGAAATCCAAACGGCGGAGCAAATGCGTAAGCACCTAAACGAGTATGAGCGAATGCGGCGGTACAAAGAAAAAATCGAAGAGCTTACCGAAATATCGGAGGAATACACGCGCAAAATAGAGCTTGCACGCTCTCTTCCGGGCGAAATTTTGAAAAACGCAACAATCCCGATTGAGGGCTTAACCGTACAGGACGGAATACCGCACGTGCACGGACTGCCCGTGTCGAACTTATCGGAGGGCGAAAAGCTTAACCTTTGCGTGGACGTGGCACTTTCGAAGCCGAACGCACTGCAAATAATACTGATTGACGGCGTGGAAAAGCTGAGCGACGACAACCGCAATAAGCTGTACGAGAAATGCAAGGGAAAGGGCTTGCAGTTTATCGCAACGCGCACAACAAATGACAGAGAGCTTGAGGTGGTGTATTTATGATTACGAGTGAAAACTATTTCTCCCCCGAAAACGAAAGAAAATATATGGGGGCGTCGCAGTTTAAGGCGTTTATGCAATGCGAGGCGGCGGCACTTGCCCAAATAAACGGAGAATATGAAAAGAAAACGTCGACCGCGCTGTTGGTGGGAAGCTATGTTGACGCGCATTTTGAGGGAACGCTTGACATGTTCAAAGCAAAACACCCCGAAATTTTCAAGCGCGACGGAACGCTTAAAGCCGAGTATGCCAAGGCAGATGAAATCATTGCGAGAGTGGAGCGCGACGAGATGTTTATGCGGTATATGGATGGGGAAAAGCAGGTAATCAAAACGGGTGAGATTGCGGGTGTACCGTTCAAGATTAAGATTGACAGCTACCACCCCGAAAGAGCTGTTGTAGACCTTAAGGTTATGAAAGACTTCGAGCCTATGTACAAGCCCGGAGCGGGACGGCTTACGTTCATAGAATACTGGGAGTACGACATTCAAGGCGCAATATATCAAGCCGTGGAGGGAAACGGACTGCCGTTTTTCATTGCCGGGGCGACAAAGGAAGAGGAACCCGATATAGGCATATTCGAGATACCGCAGGGATATTTGGACGAGGCACTTGACATTGTAAAGGAATATGCACCGCAATTTGACGCGATTAAGCGCGGAGAAATTGAACCGGTAAGATGTGAAAAATGCGATTATTGCAAGAGAACCAAGGTTTTGAAAAATATTATTTCGTTGGAGGATTTAAAAGATGAATAACGTTTCAATCGTCGGACGACTGACAAAAGACCCCGAATTGCGCACAACGGAGAGCGGAACGGCGGTGTGTTCGTTCTCGCTGGCGGTGCGGCGCGACTTTAAAAACGCAAACGGTGAATACGAGGCAGATTTTATCAACTGCACCGCTTGGCGGCAAACTGCGGAATTTGTTTCCAAGTATTTTAAAAAGGGGCAACAAATGGGCGTGTGCGGGTCGATACGAACACGCAAATGGGACGATAACGGTACGACGCGGTATGCAACGGACATTACGGCGGAAAGAGTTGAGTTTGTCGGGAAAGCCGGCGAAAGCGATAAAAACAACACAGCCGAAAAAGCCGACATCGGAGGGCTTCCGCTCCCCGAGATTGCCGACAAAGACTTACCGTTTTGAGGTGATGTAAATGCAAATTCAGATTGACAGCCGCGAAAAGCAAAGGGCAATAAAAAAGATACTGGCGGAATTTAAAAAGCAATCCGTCGGGTTTTATGTGAGCAAGCTGTATGTGGGCGATTATATGTCGATAGACAATCCGCGCCTCGTAGTTGACAGAAAACAGAATTTGTCCGAGCTGTACGGCAACCTGTGCCACGACAGAAAACGCTTCATCGCCGAGCTGACAAGGGCGGCAAGTGCGGGAATAAACGTTGTGATACTGGTGGAGCACGGCGGCGGCATACGCACGGCGGAAGACGTTAAAACGTGGAAAAATCCGCGTCTTGAGGAAAATCCCTATGCGTGGGACGGCGTGCGAATGTACACCGAAATAAGGCGGTACGAAAAGCTGTACGGCGTTAGGTTTGAATTTTGCGACAAGGCACACACGGGCGCGGAAATAATAAGAATAGTCGGAGGAGAAAAATGTGCGACAATGCCGAAAAAATCAAACAAAGTATAAATATGCTTGACATATCCTCGCGTTACGGCTTGGGGCTTAACGGGAGAAAGGCGATATGCTGTCCGTTTCATCGGGAGAAAACGGCGAGCTTTAAGCTGTATGCGGAAAAGAAAAAATATCACTGCTTCGGGTGCGGAGCTGACGGCGACGTTATAAGCTTTGCAATGCGATACTTCGATATATCGTTCGGACAGGCGATAGCCCGCCTTGCAAGTGATTTCGGAATAAGTGTTGTCGGAATTGACAAGCCCCCTCTGCGTGAAAGAATGAAAATGCAACAAATTCGCCGCGACGTAAAAGAAAAACGCGCGGAGAGCGAAAAAGAATACAACGCACTGTATGAGCGTTATATGAACGCTGAGGACGAGTGCTTACGCTTACGGGACAATGCCCAAAGGTATGCGCCGAAAAGCCCCCAAGAGCCGTTTTGCGACCTTTATGCGGAAGCAATGCACAAGCTGGCGTACAGTGAATATTTGTGTGACGCGTTGCAGACGGAGCTTTACAACTACAAAAGGAGGGCGGCACAATGCAGGCAATAAACGTTCCCGAATACGAAAAAGAGGACTATTTGCAAAGTACCGAGCCGTTCGAGTGGCTTTATGCGTACAAGGACAATAAATTTGTGCTTGCGCAAGCCGTTGAGCTGATGAGGGCACAGGCGGGAAGCGTGGGAGTGCGCAATTTTTCCGCGCTGTGGAAAGCGTACCTTTCATCGGTGCGGGCAAGTGAGAATATATCCGAAAGCAATACCACGGACTTTCTCGGACAGCCTATGGAGCTGAATTGCGGAGAGTGGATTGCCGACGATTTCGGCGTACACAAAGCAGACCGCTTCGGTGAAGAAATCGAAGCGTGCAACCACCCGATTATGCCCGTGCAAAGGCTTGTAAACGTCGATACCGACACGGAAAAGCTTGTACTGGCATACAAAAAGCGCGGCGGCGGGTGGCGAACCGTGACCGTGGACAAAAAAACTCTTGCAAGCACGACAAGCATTGTTGCGCTTGCCGAATACGGAATAGCGGTAAACAGCGAAAATGCGAGGGCACTCATTCGTTACCTTGCCGATATAGAGAACCTTAACCTTGAAATCATACCGGAAATTAAGAGCATTACGCGCTTGGGGTGGATTGAGGATTACGGATTTTCACCGTATACGGACGAGCTTGTATTTGACGGTGAGACGGCGTTAAAGGACTTTTTTGCGAGCGTAAAGACTAAGGGCGATTTTGACGTTTGGCGCGAGGCTGTGGGCGAAGAAATGCAAAAAAACACCATCACGAGGCTTTATATCGCGGCGGCGTTTGCAAGCGTATTGATAAAGAAATTCGGCGGCTTACCGTTCTTTGTACACCTGTGGGGCGGCTCGGGAGCGGCTAAGACGGTTGCGCTTATGGCGGCGGCGTCCGTATGGGCAAATCCATCGATGGGCGAATATGTGCATACCTTTAATGCAACCTCCGTGGGACACGAAGCGTCGGCGGTATTCGTAAACAATATGCCGCTGATGATTGACGAGCTGCAAATACTGAAGGACCGAAAAACCTTTGATGAGCTGGTATACACCCTTTCGGAGGGCGTGGGAAGAAAGCGCGGAAACGTAAACGGCGGATTGCGAAAGGTGGGAACGTGGCAAAACTGTATTCTTACCACGGGCGAAATGCCGATAATAAATTCAAATTCGGGCGGCGGTGCGATAAACCGTATAATCGAAATAGAGTGCAAGGACGAAAAGCTGATACAAGACCCGATAGAGTTTTTGAAAATCATTCGCGCAAATTACGGATATGCGGGACGTATTTTTATTGAGCATTTGCAAACGGAAGAGGGGCTGGAGCTTGCCAAAGGCTTGCAAAAGATAAATTATATTAAGCTGACCTCCGACGGGGAAATTACGGACAAGCAGGCGTTATCGGGCAGTCTTATACTTACGGCGGACGCGCTGGCGAACAAATGGATTTTCGGACACAGGAAAATGCTCGGGGCGGCAGACATAAAGCCGTTCTTGTCGACAAAAAAGAGCGTGTCGGTCAATATTCGCGCACTTGAATACATTTACGATTACGTAAACATCAACATAAACAAATTCAATGCAAGCGACAATCCGGGCGAAATATGGGGCGCGGTGGACGCGGACTATATCTATATCATCAAGGCACAGTTTGACAAGCTGTTGCAGGCTGAGGGCTACAGCCCGCGTGCGTTCCTTTCGTGGGCAAAGAGTAACAATATTCTCGATACGGAATATCAGAAGACCACGAAAAAGCAAACGATTAAGGGTGAACGTGTTCGTTGCGTGTGCATAAAAAAAGATAGCGATTGCGCCGAAAAGCAACACGAAGAGGGCGACGGCTACCCGTTTTAACATAAAAACGCCCCCGTAGTGCCCCCGCAAGCCCCCGTTATCGCCCACGTTGAAACGCCGATATATTGGGAAACGCCCCCGTTGCCCCCGTTTTTTTCCGAAAATACATATATATATAACGCGCGTGTATATGTGATAAACGGGTAACACACTCTCGCGTATGGAGATTTTAATTTTTACAGGGGC
>CAZIQC010000052.1:0-7207 GCA_964541335.1 uncultured Oscillospiraceae bacterium | reverse complement strand
GTTTGACAGAGTATATATGGCGCTTGATTATTTTGATGCAAGCATTAACCGCATAAGTGCGTGGACGGTCGGCTTCAGAAGCTGGCAAAAAGCGTTGCTTTTCGCACTTTGTCAGCCGTATGAAAGACTTGCACGGCTTCAGGCGGAAAACAAGCTCACACGACTTATGGTTGAACAAGAAGCTCTCAAGACAATGCCGTTCGGCGAGGTTTGGGAAGAGTATTGCCGAAGCTGCGGAGTTTGCGCAAACGACGAAGAGTGGCTTTTGAAAGTGGAGGAGTACGAGAAAAACGTGCTTTCGAAAAGAGCTTAAAAAGGCATAAACAAAAACAACCGAATGTGAAAAACACATTCGGTTGTTTTTTTACCCGCATAAGCGAAAATTATTTTTTAAATTCGGCTATGCGTTTTTCTATCGACGACGTATCATCGGCATAAACATGCATTTTTATGGGGCGTGACAAATCAAGCGAAAAAATCCCCATAATGCTTTTGGCATCGATAATATAGCGACCGGCTTCCAAATCAATGTCAAAATCGTATTCGTTGACTATGTTTACGAAATTTTTTACGTCGACAATCGATTTAAGAAAAATATCGTAGGTTTTCATAATATCAAATCCTTTCCTCAGTCTTTGTATTTTATACTTTCGAGCGTTTGTTTGAAATTCCTGCGAACATCCGCTATATATTGCTCGCGAAGAAGCTTTTGCTCGGCTTTTTCTTTCGTCGTTAATTTCCCCTCGCGCTCTTTTTGCGCAAGCGCGTTTATTCTTGCAATTTTTTCGGAATTCACAGACAACCCCTCCGGCGAAAAATTCTGTATTCAGTATACATTATTTTCTTTCCGATTACAATATATGTAACCAAAATTTAATAATTCAAAATATTGCGTATCGAAAACGGTGAAAAATAAACATTGTGTTAAGTTATTATGAATTCGCTTGAAAAAAACTTTTTAAGGTGTATAATGCATACTGTCGGCGGTTACGCCCAAGCTTGAGGAAAGCGTGCAAAACCGCAACAAAAAGGTAAAAACAGCAATATTTTAAAGAAAGGAACTACAGTAATGAAAAAATTTTTATCGGTACTTTTATGCGGTATGTTGCTTTTGCCGTGTGCCGTAGCGGCACAGGAAGAGGAAAATCCGTACAATAAGAGCGAATACACTCTCAGCCTGCAACAGGCAATAGAGCTTGCGCGGGAGGATAATCCTCAATTTATTACATATGATACGAAAATAGAGGACGCAAGGGTTCAGCTCAAGCAGTCAAAATACGATGTTATAAACACAACCTCCGTGGCAAATATTTCGACGGGCTTGAATATAATGCTCATACATAAAAATTATTACGTAAATCAAGCTCAAAACAATCTTGTCGAATACGAGATGGAAAAAACTCAGGCAGAAAAACAGCAGGCATATAACGTAACGGAAAAATACTACGGCGTAAAGCTTGCGGAGGCACTTTTAAATACCGCCCAAACATCATATGAGCTTGTGCGAACAAATTACGAAACGGTAAAAACGCAGTTCGATTTGGGTATGGCGGCAGAGCTTGACGTAAGCAATGCCGATCTTGCGCTTATGCAGGCAAAAGCCGCGGTTGACAGCTATCAAAGGTCTTTGGAAACGGCACGTGACGCGCTGAGAATTGAACTGCAAATCGAAAACGAAAATGCAATTTTAAACCTTACCGACAAAATAACCTATGAGGAATTTGCTCCCGACATTGAGCAGGACATAGAGCAGGCGCAGGACAGTCGATATGATTTGACGAAGCTTAAGCACAGCTATGAGCAGTCGCTTGTTTATCAAGAAACTACGGGCGCATACGGGTTGCGGTCGTCGCAGTATTCGGCGGCGACATCGACTGTGCGCCAGTGTGATTATTATTATACAAATACGAAAAAGCAAATATCCCTGCTTATAAAAAATGCCTACAACAGTGCGATTACCGCAAAAGACAATTTGAATGTGGCGCAAAAAAATCGAGAGCTTAAGGAACAGGAATATTCTGTCATAAATATAAAATACGGCTTGGGAATGGCAACGAACACCGAGGTTACAAACGCACTCAACGCTCTCGCAAGTGCCGATATCGAGCTTGAAAACGCAAAGCTTTCCTATAAGCTTGCAACCGAAAAATACGGATATGAGATTTCGATAGGACTTTAAAATCAAATAAAACGAAAGGAATTTTACAATGAAAAAAATAATTTGTATTGCACTTTGCGCGGCGCTTGCGGTATGCGTCGGAGGCTGCGGCAAGAAAAAGCCGACCGAGGTTGAAGAGGTAACAAACGGAATAAACGTAACCGTTGAAACCGTGGCAAAGAAAACAATTCAAAACACGGTTACATATACCGGCGAGATAAAAGCGTCGGAGTCGACAAGTGTTTCCGCCAAGGCTTCGGGAATAGCAAAAGCGGTTTACAAAGAAGTGGGAGATTATGTAAATGCCGGAGAAACACTGGTTGTAATCGACGATACGGACTACAGAAACGCCTATAACAGTGCACAGGCGGCATACAACAGTGCGGTTGCGAATTACAACAGCGTGATAAACGGTACGGCAAAGCAAACAAAGCAACAACTCGAAACACAGCTAAGCGCCGCAAAAATAGAGTATAACAACGCCAAAACCAACTACGACAATCAAAAGGTTCTTTATGACAGCGGCGCAATCAGCAAAACGGCTTTCGATACGGCCGTAACAAGACTTGACAATGCAAAGCTAAGTCTTGACAGCGCACAGGAAAGCTACGACCTTACGACAAATGTTGTGCTTAAAGAAAACGCCGAAAGTGCGAAAGCAAACGTAAACAGCGCAAAGGCGGCTCTCGATTCCGCAAGCAGTAACCTTTCAAATACAGTTGTTACGGCACCGATTTCGGGATATATTTCCGCAAGAAACGCCAATCGCGGGCAGATGGTTGCACAAGGCGTTGAGATATTTTCCATAAAGGCGACGGAGTCTGTGGAGGCGCAAATAAATGTAACGGAAAGCGTTATACCGTATGTAACCGTAGGCTCATCGGCGAATGTTACGATTAAGTCCGCGGAGCTTGAGGATATCGATGGAACCGTAACTACGGCAAGCCCCACAAAAAACGCGCAAACGGGAATGTACACGGTTTGCGTTTCGATAAATAATTTTAACGGCGAAATAAAGGACGGTATGTTTGCCGATGTTACGCTTACTCTTTCCGAAAGCCCGGACGCTCTCGTGATTTCCGCGGACGCCGTGCTTGAGGATGAGGACGGAACGCACTATGTATATCTTGCCGATGGCGATAAGGCAACGCGCGTTGACATAACTCAAGGAATTGTGACCGACGAGTACGTGGAAATTGCAAGCGGTCTTTCGGAAAATGACGAGGTTATCGTTTCAGGTAAGGAGTATCTGTCTGAAAAGAACAATCAAATCAGAATTGTGAAATAGAAAGGCGGATATTATGAAATTACATGAATTATCTGTAAAAAGACCGATTGCGGTAACGATGGCAATACTCATATTCGTTGTAATAGGTGCATATGCGCTTACAATGCTTCCGATGGAATCTATGCCCGATATGGATTTAAAAATGGTTATCGTAATGACACAGTACAGCAACGTCGGCTCGGAAGAAATCGAAAACCTTGTAACAAAGCGCGTCGAAGGCGCGATAGCGTCCGTTTCGGGACTTGATACAATGCAAAGCCAATCAACCGAGGGGCTAAGTCTTGTAATGGCGGAGTTTACCAACAGCACGGATATTGACGAGGCCGTCAGTACCATTGAAAACAATATCAATATGCTGAAAAGCCTTTTGCCCGACGATGCGGACGACCCCACGGTTTTAAAGCTCGATATGAGTTCGATGTCCGCGGTTATGATGAGCGTTTCGTACGAGGGCTACGACCTCATACAAACAAAAAAGTTTGTTGAGAACAATGTTGAAGATAAACTCAAGGCGGTTGACGGTGTAGCCTCCGTAAACGTAAGCGGCGGTCAAGACAGGGTTATAGATGTAGAGGTCGATGCCGAAAAGCTGTACGGCTACAATATGTCGTTTTCGGATATAGTTTCGGCAATTTCGGGGCAAAATACCAACCTGCCCGCAGGAAGCACCGAAGCAAACAACAAGGATCTGTCCGTAAGGTTGATGGGTGAATTCGGCAAAATTTCCGATATAGGTTACGTTCCGCTGACAACCTCGCAAGGGCAGATAATCTATCTGCGCGATATTGCAAACATCAAGGACGAATATGACGACGCCTCAACCTATGCCAGAATTAACGGACAGGAATCGATTTCCATTTCCGTCAGCGGAGAGTCGGACGCAAACACCGTCGATGTTGTTCACGGAATTTACGACGCATTGGACGAAATAAAAGCACAAAATCCGAAATTCAGCTACGAGATAACAATGGAACAGGCAAGCTATATCGAGGATTCAATCCATTCCGTTGCGGAGAATGCCATTGTCGGCGGATTGCTTGCTATTTTAATACTGTTCCTCTTCCTCGGAAGCGGCAGAAATGCCCTGGTTATAGGCGTGTCTATGCCCATATCGGTAATAACCACGTTTATAGGTATGTATGCCGCGGGAATGTCGCTGAATATCGTATCTCTCGGCGGCTTGGCGCTCGGTGTCGGTATGCTTGTGGATAACTCGGTGGTTGTGCTTGAAAACATTTTCCGCCGACGTACCGCATATCACGAGGACGCGGAAACAGCGTCAATCAAAGGTACGGGCGAAATAATAGGCGCGGTTGTGGCATCCGTGCTGACAACGTGCATAGTGTATGTTCCGATATTGTTTATCGACAATATGATGGCAATAATGTTTAAACAGCTCGCATTTACGATTGTATTCTCGCAGATAGCGTCGTTGCTTACAACAATAATGATAGTACCTATGCTTTCGTCAAAAATCAAAAATGTTGACGAAAAGAACAAGCTGTTTGCGTTTATACTCAATCCTTTTGAAAGGATGCTCAATTTCTTTTTCAGCATTTACGAAAAGGGGCTGCGTGTTGTACTTGCGCACCGTAAAAAGTTTATGGCGGCGATTATGGCGCTGTTTGTGCTCAGCTTATATTTGCTTACGGTTGTCGGTATGACGCTTATGCCGTCGAGCGATGAGGGCACCGTGCAGATAAGCATTGAACTGCCGCAAGGTTCCAAGCTTGAAGACACCAACGAATTGAGCAAGCAAATAGAGGAGCTTGTCAAAGAATATGACGACGTGGAAACAATTTCCGCAAGCGTGGGCTCGGGCGGAATGATGAGCCTGGGCGCAACCTCGGGCAACAGCGCCACAATTACCCTTACGCTTAAGGACGACAGAAAGAATACCACAACGGAGGCTGTTCAATACGTCCGTGATTTGCTTTCCGATATTACGGGTGCAACAATATCCGTTGACGCGTCAAGCACGTCAATGTCGGTATCGTCGGACGAGGTTGAATTCCAATATACCGCTACGGACGACGAAGCACTTGAAGACTATGTAAACAAAGCGGAAAAGGTGCTTGCCTCAATAGACGGTGTTGCCGAAACGGAGACCTCCGTCAGCGATAAAAAAACAGAGGTAAGAGTTCGGCTTGACAGCGCAAAGGCGGCACGCTACGGAATAAATACCGCATATGCGGCAAGTATGATTTCAAATGCGTTGCAGGGAACGACCGCGTCCGAATTTACGGAAAACGGTACCGAATACGACATCAAGGTAAAATATCCCGACAATTACGTTGAAAACTACGAAAAGCTGAAAGCCCTTCAAATGAAGAGTCCGTCCGGACAATGGATTACCATATCGGATATTGCCGACGTAAGTCAAGAGCAGGGCTATACAACACTTACCCGTGTAGACCAAAAGAGAGTTATATCTCTTACCGGTAAAATCTACGGAAGTGATATGGGTTCCGTAAACAGAGAATTTAAACAAGCGGTTGCTTCTCAGCTCGGCACGGTGGAGGGTATAAGCGAGCAGTCTGCGGGTTCGTACAAAATAATGATGGAGGCTATGCAGTCGTTGGTTCTGGCAATTTTCCTTGGTATATTGCTTATGTATATGGTTATGGCGGCACAGTTTGAAAATATTGTACACCCGTTCATAATTTTGTTCACCATTCCGCTGGCAATAATCGGCGTTGTAACGGCACAGCTTATTTCGGGGCAGCCGTTCTCGGTTGTAAGCTGTATAGGCGTGCTTATGCTTATGGGTATAATAGTAAATAACGCAATCGTGCTTATTGACTTTATCAATACTCAACGCCGTGAAGACCCGAATATTCCACGTACGCAGTGTGTTGTAAATGCAGGAATAGTAAGAATGCGGCCCATTTTGATGACATCGCTTACATCAATCCTCGGCTTTTTGCCGATGGCGATTTCTTCCGACAGCGGCGACGCAATGATGCAACCGCTGGCAATAGTGCTTTTGGGCGGCTTGTGCGTAGGTACGCTTTTGACGCTGTTTGTTATCCCCGTGGTATACACAATCGTTGACGATAAGCTTATAAAGCGTGCGGAAAAAAAGAAAATAAAAAAGGAAAGAAAGGCGCAAAAAGCGGCACAATAATTTTTTGACAAACAGCTTAAAGGTTGACATATTTTGTTGACTTTTAAGCTGTTTTGTTCTATAATGATTTCAAGCAAAGACAGGGAAAAAGCCGCCCTTTAAGTAAGTGAGGTAGGCAATAAAAAAGGGAGCTGTTCGGCAATGAGTAGAAAAATGAAAGACAGCGGCATTGAATGGATTGGGGAGATACCGGAGAATTTTATAATGATAAAGACAAAGTATCTCTGCAATGTTAGAAATGGTTTGACATATTCTCCGACAGATTTATGCAATGAAGATGAGGGCGTATTGGTACTGCGTTCATCAAATATTAAAGACGGTGCATTGGTGTTTGAAGATAATGTATATGTCAGTTGTGAAATAAAATCGGAATTGATGGTGAACAGCGGGGACATTCTTCTTTGTTCACGAAACGGAAGCAAAAAACTTATTGGCAAAAATGCCATAATAGAGAATGATTTAAATGCGTCTTTCGGAGCATTTATGATGATAGTGAGAGGAACAGAAAATCCCAAATATATGTATTATATACTTAATTCAAATATTTTTTCATATTATTTGGGAACATTTCTCACAGCAACGATAAATCAACTTACAGGTGCAAATTTTTCTAATATGGTTATACCGTATGGTA
>CAZIQC010000051.1:0-7267 GCA_964541335.1 uncultured Oscillospiraceae bacterium | reverse complement strand
CCATTGCGCTTATCGAAAAAGACACCCCCGTGATAGCCGTTATAACGCAAGAGGGCATTAACCTTAACACCCGCGGAAACATTAAAGAGGTAAAGGCGCGCGGAGCAAAGGTTTTGACGGTGGCGGCAAAATCCGTCAGCGCGCACGGCGATGATATTGTAATCGGCGATGTGTGCGATTATTTGACGCCGCTTGTCAGCATAATTCCCGCGCAATATTTGGCATACTATGCGGCGTTGCTCAGAAATTGCGATATAGATAAGCCGCGAAATCTGGCAAAATCGGTAACGGTGGAGTGAAAAAATGAAAGCAAGCACAATAAACCAAGCCTCGCTGTATGTGCAAATGCTTAAGGCACGCCACGGCGACGGAGAATATTTTGTTGATATGGACATTGCCTTTAAATCGGGCACAAAGGAATTTCCCGCAAGGATAACAAAAAAGGACGATACGCTTGCAATGCTGTTTATGGGCAGGGAAGAGCCTTTTTCGTGGGAGAGCATAGCCGTGCTTTTACGCGATTACGACGCAATGCGCCTTACATATCGCGAGCGCGGCACAACCTGTACCCTGACGGCGGACGAGCGAGGTGCCGCAATGAACTATTCGGACAGTGCACCCACAGCCCCCGCCTATGCGGCGGCAACCGTGAGCGAGCGCAATTATCTCATCGCCCCGCCCAAGGCAAGCGCACTGCTTTCGGAAATAGGCATAATGGGAAAAAACGGGAAAATAAAAAACGATATGGTGCGCAAATATAACCAAATAGACCATTTCACGGAGCTGGCAAAGGATTATTTAACCCGCCTCGATAACGATATAGAGGTGCTCGACTGTGCCTGCGGCAAAAGCTACCTTTCCTTTGCGCTGAACTATTATTTGCGCGACTGTCTTAAGAAAAAATGCCATATAACCGGGGTGGATTATTCCGAAACGGTGATAGAAGCCTCGAAAAAAAGCGCAAAAAACCTGGGCTATTCGAATATGACCTTTATAAAGACCGACCTTACACACTTTGTCCCCGAAAGAACGCCCGACGTTGTAATAAGTCTGCACGCGTGCGACACTGCCACCGATATGGCGATTGCCGCGGGCATAAATGCGGGCGCACGGGCAATGTTTATTGTGCCGTGCTGTCATAAGGAGCTTTTGGGGCAATATTCCTATGCACCGTTCGAGCCGCTGCTTCGCCACGGCGTATTTCGTGCGCGCCAGGCGGATTTGCTGACGGATTCTTTGCGATGCCTTTTGTTGGAGGCGGCGGGCTACAGCGTAATCGCACAGGAGTATATTTCCCCCGTGGAAACGCCAAAAAATTTGCTGATACGCGCCTTTAAGGACGGGAAGAACGCACAGCGCGCCAAAGAGGAATATTTTGCGCTGAAAGAAATGCTCGGCATTTCGCCGACGCTTGAAAGGCTCATAAAAATTTGAAAGGAACTGACATAACAATGGATTTTTCGGAAAAAACGATATCGAAAGAATATATATTTAAGGGCGAGGTTATAAATATGCGCGTCGACACCGTGGCAACGCCCGAGGGCAACACCGCCACGCGCGAGCTTGTGGAGCACCCCGGCGGGGTGTGCGTTGTGCCATTGCGCGCCGACGGCAGCATTGTGATGGAGCGGCAGTATCGCCGCCCGTTCGACGTATGCCTGCTTGAAATACCGGCGGGCAAGCTTGCAAAGGGCGAAGACCCGCTGGAGTGCGGCAAGCGCGAGCTGGAGGAGGAAACGGGGCTTTGCGCAAGGGAATATATTCCCTTGGGGAAAATGTATCCCAGTCCCGGCTTTTGCGACGAGGTTGTGCATATGTACCTTGCGCGCGACCTGTACGAGGGAACGCTCAACCGCGACCCCGACGAGCTTATCGAGCTTGTAAACATCCCCTTGGGCGAGCTTGCGGATATGGCGCTTGACGGAACAATTACGGACGCAAAAACGGCACTTGCCCTGCTCAAGGTAAACGAAATGAAAAACAGAGGATTGATTTAATGAAAGCGGCATTTTACGCTCTAGGGTGCAAGGTAAATCAGTATGAGTCGGACTGCTGTGCGGAAAGCTTTCGCAAAAAAGGCTATGAAATAGGCTCTTTTGACGAAAGGTGCGACGTGTACGTTTTAAACACCTGCTCCGTAACCAATATCGGCGACAGGAAAAGCAGGCAAATGCTTCGCCGCGCAAAAAAGCTTAACCCGCGGGCGGTTGTTGTGGCGGCGGGGTGCTATGCGCAAACCCGGGCGGACGAGCTTGAAAAAATGCCCGAGGTTGACATTGTGGCGGGCACGGCAAACAGGCATTTGATAGCGGATATGGTTGAGGGCTTTTTGCGCGGCGAAAATCCCTACACCGTGCGCGACATAATGAAAGAAAGGCTCTACGAAGAGCTTGAGAGCGACGGCTCGGGCGAAAGAACGCGCGCCTACATAAAAATTCAGGACGGGTGCGACAATTTTTGCTCATACTGCATAATTCCGTATGCGCGCGGTCCCGTGCGCTCGCGTAAAATCGAAAACATAGCAAAGGAGGCGCGCCGCCTTGCCGCGCGCGGCTTTGCCGAGGCGGTTGTAACCGGCATAAGCGTGGCAAGCTACGGTAAGGACTTGGAAAGCCGCCCCACCTTAACCGACGTGATACGCACCGTGTGCGCCACACCGGGGATAGAGCGCGTGCGCCTGGGCAGTATCGACCCGCGCGCTTTTGACTCCGATTTTATAAGCTTTCTCGCCGGGGAAAGAAAAATATGCAGGCAGTTTCACATATCGCTTCAAAGCGGAAGCGATACCGTGCTTAAACGAATGAACAGAAAATACACCGCCGCCGACTATGAGCGGCGCGTGCGTATGCTTACGGAAAAAATGCCCGACGCGGCAATAACCACCGACATAATTTGCGGCTTCCCCGAAGAAACCGAGGCGGAATTTAACGAAACTGTGCGTTTTGTTCGGCGGGTGGGCTTTGCGCGTGTGCATGTGTTCCCCTATTCACAGCGAAGCGGCACGGCTGCGGCGAAAATGGCACAGCTTCCCATACCGTTGCGCGAGGAACGCGCCAAAGCCCTTGGCGCAATCTGCGAAAAAATGCAGATTGAGTTTGAAAACAAATTCATCGGCACGGAAACAGGGGTGCTTTTCGAGCAAACACACGGCGGCACAAGCGAGGGGCTTACGGGAAATTATTTGCGCGTGTATGTAGAAACACCCGTGCCGCTTGACGGGCAAATACTGCCCGTGCGCATTACAAAAAGGGACGAAGACGGACACCTTGCGGGCGTTATCGTTTAAAGGAGTTTTTATTGTGGAGTGGATATTGCTTACGCTTGTTTTCGGCGTATGTAAAGGAATGCGGGAGGGCATTAAGAAAAAAGCCGTGCAAAAAAGCGGCGTGTTCGAGGTTTTGTTTTGGTACACGCTGATAAGCTTTTTGCTCGTTGCGCCCACGGCGCACAATGTAACGGATATTCCCGCGAGGTATTATTTATTTATCGGGGTAAAATCCGCGGCAGTGTTCTTGTCGTGGATATTGTCGTTTTATTCAATTCGGCATATGCCCGTGGGCTTTGCGGGAATTATGGATATGTCGCGCGTGCTGTTTTCCACGTCGATGGCGATTTTGATAATGCGCGAGGACTACGGCGCACACTGCGCAATCGGGCTTGTGCTGGTGCTTGCGGGCTTGATTTTCTTAAACGGCGGCAAAGGCAAAAACGGACACGAGGTTGAAACGAAATACGCGGCTTTAATGCTTGTGTCGTGCTTTTTGGCGGCACTTTCGGGCGTTATGGACAAATGGCTTACAAAAACCGTAACCTCGGCACAGCTTCAGTTTTGGTTTATGCTTTTTATGACGGTTATGTACGGGGCATACATCATTTTGTCGCGCACGAAAATTTCCGTGCGAACGCTTAAAGCAAACCCCTGGATTTTGATACTGAGCATTATTTTCGTCATAGGTGACAGGTCGCTTTTCATTGCCAACGCATACGAAAGCAGTCGCATAACCGTGATGACGCTTGTCAAGCAGGCATCCGTGCCCACGGCGCTTATATGCGGGCGGCTTATGTTTAAGGAAAAAATCACCGCGCGGCGCGTTATTTGCGCACTTGTCATAATATCGGGCATAGCCGTGGCGGCAATTTGAAAACGGGGCGAATTTGATATGAAAAAAACATATGTAACCTCAATGCCGAACAAAATCGGCGCATTTTTGAAGGCAAGCGAGCTGTTTGCGAATTTGGGCATAAACATCACCCGAGTAAGCTATAACAAGGCGGTGGACTCGCACAAGCTTTTTATCGACGCGGAGGGCACCGCACAGCAACTGGCAAAAGCAAGCGCGGAGCTTGAAAAAATAGGCTATTTGAATAACGATAACGCAAATTCGGGCATAGTTTTGCTCGAATTTCGCTTGCCCGATGTGCCGGGAAGCGTAACGGACGTGCTGGAGCTTATCGACAAATTCAACTTTAACATTTCGTACATAAGCTCGAAAGAAAACGGGAGCGATTATCAATATTTCAAAATGGGGCTATGCGTTTCCGATTCGCGCAAAATTTCCGAGTTTATCAACGCGGCGGAAAAGCTTTGCCGCGTGCGCATAATCGATTACAACGGCTCGGAAAAATTTTACGACAACAGCTTTTTCTACAGCTCGTATGTTACGGGGCTTGTCAAAATAATGAATTTGTCGGCGGAATGTGAAAAGCGCCTTACGGTGAACGTAAACCTTGCTATGCAAACGTTGGACGAAAAGGGGCTGTCCCCGTACAGAACGTTTGACAGCATAACCGGCTTCGCAGAGCTTTTGGCACAGGCAAGGGGGGAGCATTTCAATCCCAGGATAACGCATTTCCCCGTAACGGATAACACACAAATTACTCTTATCGAGCCGCCGTGCGGAAGCAACACCGCAATTATAAAAAGTAACGGAAAGTATCTTTTCGTCGACAGCGGCTATGCCTGCTACGAGGAGGAAATGCGCACCATTTTCGGGCGGTTGATTCCT
This sequence comes from uncultured Oscillospiraceae bacterium, assembly GCA_964541335.1. GTDB lineage: Bacteria > Bacillota > Clostridia > UMGS1883 > UMGS1883 > UMGS1883. Next base: position 2,261 of record CAZIQC010000051.1, on the reverse strand, counting down.
GATTTTGACAATATGAAAAAAACCGTGCTCGTAACCCACGCCGATGTCGACCATTGCGGGCTTTTGCCGTTTTTCGACGAAATAATCGCAAGCGTAAAAAGCGTTGCCTGCTTAAAAAACGAATACGAGGGCAAAAACGGCTTTCGCGAGGAAAACCCCCTGCATAAGCCGTATATAAACATTTGCAAAATATTAACGTCCTACCGTGCTCCCGAGCCGCACAAGCTTAAGCCTATGTGGGAGGATTGCACCGCCTTTGACGAGCCGCTTGTAAAAACGGGCGAATTTGCTTTCGGGGAATTGCGTTTTGATGTGTACGAGGGGGCGGGCGGTCATCTCCCGGGAGAAATCGTGCTTATCGACCGAGGGCGGCACATTGCCTTTACGGGCGATGTTTACATAAACGTGCACGGGCTTACGCCGTCACAGGCGCAATACAACAAATACGCCCCCATTTTGATGACCTCCGTCGATACCGACCCCGCACTTTGCGCCCGCGAAAGGGAAGTCCTCGTAAAGCTTCTCGGCAAGGGTGAATGGCAGATTTTCGGCGCACACGGGCTGAGAAAAGAAATAACAATCGGATAAATTTTTAAGGAGAAATTTTATGATAAACGTATTTGACCGCAAAAACACCGCACAAAAAAGAATTGCCGCACTTGCGGCGGCGATCGTTCTTTCGATTATTTGCACGCTTTCGCCTTTGGCGGCATTTTCCGCAAACGAGGAAAAATGTGCGATAACGCTGGCAATAAACGAGCGCACCGCCGTTGTAAACGGTGTCGCGCACGAAATAACAGCCCCCATGTTGGCGTTTAACAAAACGTATGTGGATTTGTGCGCCGTTGCACCGCTTTTGGGAGTAGAGCTTGAGTGGGTAAGCGCCGAGCAGGGCTTTTTTAAAGCAAGCAAAGAAGAACGCACCGCCGATTTTTGCTATATAGCGCAATGGTCTGATTTGTTAAGCGCCGAGCACAGTCTTTTCGTAAAGGACGGTGTAACCTTTGCCTCTTTAAGAGAGCTTGCGTGTATTGCGGATTTGGAAATCGGCTATGACGGCGGCATAATAAGTATAGGCGACGCGGCGGCATACGGCGCTTTTGAAAACGTAAACGTATATTCACTCGACGATTATCTTTACACGGCATATCCCGCTCAACCGCAATACGTTGTAAACCCGTATGTGACAAACAGCTACGAGGATATGGTAAGCAACGCGCAAAAGCTGCAAAGCCTTTACCCCGACATAATAAAGGTTTCCTCAATAGGAAAATCGGTGGAAAACCGCGACCTTACGCTCCTTGAGTTCGGCAAGGGCGACATTGATATTTTCGTATGCGGCACGCACCACGCAAGAGAATATATGGCAACCACGTATTTGATGAACGCAATCGACAAATACGCCTATGCTTACCGAAGCGGAACTATGTGGGGAAAGTACAACCCGCGGGAAATTTTAAACCGAGTAACCTTTCATATTGTGCCGATGGTTAATCCGGACGGCGTAAATCTTGTGCAAAACGGCATTTACGCAACACAATATGCCGAGGAGCTTTCACAAATGGGCATATACGACAACTCCCCCTACGGCTACAGTGCGTGGAAAGCAAACGTGCGCGGGGTGGACGTAAACTGGAACTACGACAAAGACTGGTCTGTAAACAGAAACAAAAACCCCCGCGGGTCTATCGGCTTTAACGGCGATTATGCGAACAGCGAGCCTGAAACGGCCGCCGTTTCGGCTTATGTTGACAGTATGCCCTTTGAGGCGTATTTGTCCTTTCATACCCAGGGCGAAATTTTCTACTGGGCGGACAGCCCCGATAATCCGATGTATCTTCAGGAGGCAATAAGAAAGGACACGGGCTTTGCGGGGCATAAGGAAAGCCCCTCGGGCGTGGGCGGTTCGTTTTTCGACTATGTGTACCGCAACTTTAAAAAGCCCACAATAACGGTGGAGCTTTGCCCCTACATCGGCAAGCGCCCCTATCCCGATACCGATTTTGATACCGTGTGGAAGCCCGCGAAAAACATTTTGCTTCTCGTCGGAAACGAAATCATATACGGAAAGTCGCGGGAATAACGCTTTTTACGCAAAAATGCAAATGAAAATAAATTGTGTATTCGATTGACTTTTGTGCTCATTCATAGTACAATAGCTTCATCAAAGCTTGAAATTTGCGGACAAAAGCCTTCCCCTAAGGTAAATACCGGTTAAATCAATTTTCAACAATCCCTCAGTCGCTTTTAGGCTTCCCTTT
>CAZIQC010000050.1:0-7271 GCA_964541335.1 uncultured Oscillospiraceae bacterium | reverse complement strand
CCCTTATTGAACGGTGTTGCCGTGCAGAGCTTCCTATATATTATAATACTGCACGTAAAAGGCAAAGTCAACAGTTTTATTCGGGAGAAAGTCGAAATCGGACAAAAAATGCACCGTTTCTTTGACAAAAAGGGTTGACAAACCGTGCTCGGGCGCGATATTATATAAAGAGATTTTATTTTGTGAGGTGAAGAAAATGGACGCGGGAGGAAACAGCGGAACAGGTCGACGAAGGCGGCAGTCCCGCGTGCATTTTTGCGCGGGGTGTGCGGGTTCTTTGCTTTGAGAAGAGCCTCGGGCACTTTGCGGCACACGGAACGCCCCCTTTGAAAATTAAAAACAGGGGGTATATCGATGACGGAAACAATTAACGGAAGCACCCTCGGCGCAACGCTTCAAATTTTGGCGGATTCCAAAAAATATGCGGCGGTGCGCGATGTGCTTGAAACAATGCACCCCGCCGACATTGCGGCAATGTTCGACGAGTGCGAAAAAACCACCGTGCCGCTTCTTTTCAGGCTTTTGCCGAAGGAAACCGCGGCGGAAACCTTTGTTGAAATGGAAGAAGACGCACAGGAGTTTTTGATACAAAGTTTTAGTGACAGCGAGCTGAAAGAGGTTGTTGACGAGCTGTATATGGACGATGCGGTTGACCTTGCTCAGGAAATGCCGGCGAACGTGGTTAAGCGCATTTTGCGACAGGCAGACCCCGAAATGCGCAAAATGATAAACGAAATACTTAAATATCCCGAGGACAGCGCGGGCAGTATTATGACGACGGAGTATGTGTCGCTTCGCCCGAATATGACCGTGGAGGACGCAATCAAGCGCATACGCAGAACGGGTGTGGACAAGGAAACCATAAACACCTGCTACGTAACCGAGGACGACAGACACCTCCTCGGCTATGTTACGGTGCGCGGCTTGCTTCTTGCCGAGGAGGACGCGCTTATGCGCGATATTATGCACGCCGAGGTTATAAGCGCACTCACAACGGAGGACCGCGAAACCGTGGCACTTAACTTTACCAAGTACGACCTTTCGGCAATGCCCGTGGTGGACGAGGAAAACCGCCTTGTGGGCATAGTAACCGTTGACGACGTGATGGACGTTTTGCAAGAGGAAACAACGGAGGATATTGAGAAAATGGCGGCGATAACGCCGTCCGACAAGCCTTATTTGAAGACCGACGTTGTGGAAACCTACAAAAGCCGTATTCCGTGGCTGCTTATACTTATGATTTCGGCAACATTTACGGGAATGATAATCACACATTTTGAAAGCGCGCTTGCGGCGCAGATAACGCTTGTTGCATGCATACCCATGCTTATGGACACGGGCGGCAACTGCGGAAGTCAGGCATCGGTGTCGGTAATACGCGGTATTTCCTTGGGAGAGATAGAGTTTGCCGACCTTGTGCGCGTGGTGTGGAAAGAAATTCGCGTGGCGTTTATGTGCGGAGTAACGCTTGCGGTGGCGAACTTTGTAAAGCTTTTGCTTATCGACGGTGTAAGTGCCGTGGTGGGCGCGGTTATTTGCGTGACGCTTCTTTTGGAAGTTATGGTTGCGAAAATAGTGGGCTGTACGCTGCCTATGGTTGCAAACAAGCTGGGGTTTGACCCCGCGGTAATGGCAAGCCCTTTCATAACAACCATTGTGGACGCGCTTTCGCTTTTCATTTACTTTGAGATAGCAAGCATTATATTGTAAAATCGGGGGGTGTAAAAAGCTTTACATCCCCGTATTTTGTAAGGAGCATTGTATGAACGATATTTTGTTCGAAAAGCTGGAAAAGCTGCCCTCGCGCCCGGGCGTGTATATGATGAAAAACGCCGCGGGGGCAATTATATACGTGGGCAAGGCAAAATCGCTGAAAAACCGCGTGCGGCAGTATTTTCATTCTTCAAGGGCACACAGCCCGAAAACCGCGGCAATGGTGGCGCGAATTGCGGATTTGGACTATATTATGTGCGACAGCGAGATGGAGGCACTTATACTTGAGGCTAATTTGATAAAGGAAAACAAGCCCAAATACAATATTTTGCTGAAAGACGACAAGCACTATCCGTATATAAAGCTTACGCTTAACGAGCGGTTTCCGCGGCTTATGTATGTGCGCCGCGCGGAAAACGACGGGGCAAAATATTTCGGTCCGTATCCGAGCGGATATTCCGTGCGGGAAACGACAGAGCTTGTCAAGGATATTTTTATGTTGCCGCACTGCAAGCGTGTGTTCCCGCGCGATATAGGCAAGGGGCGTCCGTGCATTTATCACGCAATGGGCAAGTGCGATGCCGTGTGCGGCGGAAAAATCGACGAAAAGGAATACCGCGCAAAATATGACGATGTGGCAAATTTTCTGAAAGGAAACGTGGAAGAGGTTGTGGCGGCGCTGGAGGAGAAAATGCGCATTGCCGCGCAAAATACGGAGTTTGAGCTGGCGGCACAGCTTCGCGACAGGCTTGCGTCGGTAAAAAATCTGCGTGAAAAGCAAAAGGTTATTACCGAGGGCGGTGGCGATATCGACATTTTGGCGGTTGCGGCGGAGGATTCTCTCGCTTCGGCGGAGGTGTTTTACGTTCGCGCGGGGCGGCTTATCGGAAACGAGAGCTTCGATTTGTCCGACGCGGCGTTTATCGACGAGGCACAGCTTATGTCGGAATTTTTGCACAGGTTTTACGGACGGGAGGGCTTTGTTCCCAAAACGGTGCTTCTTTCCGTAATGCCGGAGGACGGTGGTGCGATACAGGCATTTCTTTCCGAAAAAAGCGGAAAAAGCGTGCATCTTAAATGCCCCGAGCGCGGCGATAACAAAAGAACGGTTGAAATGGCGCACGAAAACGCTTTGAAAAACATAGACAATTACAAAACGCGGCTTGTGAAAGAAAAGCTGCGCCGAAGCTCCGTTACGGAGCTTGCCGCGCTTTTAAAGACGGAGGTTATCCTCGACAGGATAGAAAGCTACGATATATCGCACATATCGGGGACGGACAGCGTTGCGGGAATGATTGTTTTCGAAAACGGCGTAAAGGCAAAGAGGGAATATCGCCGCTTTAAAATAAAAACCGTTGACGGAGTAAACGACACCGCCTCTCTTTGCGAGGTTATACGCAGGCGGTTGACGCACGAGGAAAAAACGGGCGACGGGCGGTTTGAAAAATTGCCCGACCTTATAATGCTTGACGGCGGCACACAGCAGCTTAATGCGGTGCTCAACGAGCTGAGAAGCCTCGGTGCGGAAATTCCCGTGTGCGGTATGGTAAAGGACGACAAGCACCGCACGCGCGCCCTTGTTACCGAAAGAGGCGAGGTGTATCTTAACCCGACGGGCAGCGTTTTTCGATTGGTGGCAAACATTCAGGACGAGGTGCACCGCTACAGCATAGCCTATCACAGAAAACTGCGCGAGCGGCGTATACTGCAAAGCGAACCCGAGCGCATACACGGCATAGGCAAAAACAAGGCGGCCGCGCTGATAAAGCATTTTAAAAGCATAAACGCAATAAAAAAAGCAAGCATTGAAGATATTGCCGAAGTTAAGGGAATAAGCCGAAAAAACGCGGAGGACATATACGCGTTTTACAGAGAAAATACGGAGGAGAAAGATGTTTAACGAAAAACAAAAAGAAAAAATCCGCGAGAGGTATGCCCTTGCGATGAGCACCGTTACCGAAAAGAACATAAGTTTTTTTAAAAACAGCGATGTGCCGCTGTTTCGCATTTCCGACACATACCCCGGAATTTGGCTGGAGCACGCCTACGATTCGGTGTTTTTCGCACGGCTTGAGCCGAAATACCTGTATGTGGCAAAAAACGTTTTAAGCGTGTTTTTGAACAATCAAAAAGCTGACGGACAGCTTCCGTGTTATTTTATCGACCGCGGAAAGGACACCGTTCGCCCCGAATACGGCTATTCGCAAATACAGGAATGTGTGGCGTTTTTCGGACTGTGCTTGGAATATTACGAAATGAGCGGTGACACCGAGTTTTTGCGAAAGGCGTTTGAAAAGGGTGTAAAATGGATAAAGTGGGGCGAAGAAAAAAGAATGCCGAGCGGCAAAGGCTTGATAGAGTCTTTTTGCGGATTTGACGACGGACACGACAATTCCCCCCGAAAAAACGGTATGACTTATGACGGAAGAGCCAAAAATTCAGACGCGGCGCAGTATCCCGACGGGGATGCGGTTTTGCCGATGATTTCGCCCGACGTAAACGCCGTTTATTACGGAAACCTTGCGGCACTGGGCTCAATGGCGAAAATTCTTGATATGCCGCGTGAGGAAAAACTTTACCGCGAAAAAGCCGCCTATGTGAAAAAGCGCATATTCGAAATATGCTACGACCGAAACGACAGCTTTTTTTACGATGTTGACAAAAACGGAAATATGCGAAAGTATCTCTCGATTTCCGTAACAAACGTTTTTTCCGAGCATATGTTGACGCCCGAGGAAATGGATGTTATCTACGAAAAACATATGAAAAACCCCGACGAGTTTTACACGCCGTACCCGTTTCCGTCGATTGCGAAATCCGATCCGTGCTTTGTGCAAAATTTGCCGGGAAATTCCTGGGGGTATTATTCGCAAGCACTTACCGCACTGCGTTGTACGCGGTGGATGGATTTTTACGGAAAAAGTGCCGATTTTGACGAAATTCTCGAAAAATGGGTGGATAAGCAAACCTTCGGCAATACGCTTATGTTCGCACAGGAGCTTAATCCGCTGACGGGCGAGCCGTCGGACTGTTCGCAATGGTATTCGAGCTGTATGCTTGTTTACATATATGCCGTGAGAAGATTGAAGCTGCTGTAAAAAAAGGGGCACTCGCCGGTAAGCCTGAGTGCCCTTTTTATGCGGGGCAAAAGTCCCTTGCAAAATGTGATTTTACCCAAAAATGCCGCATTAAAGCTTTTTTAGAATATCGCGGAAAAACTCTTTTGCTCCCGCAATTTCCGTATCATCGGGATGACCCTTGGCAATTCCGCCCACTATTTTAAACGGACCGTAGGTGTCGTAGCCGAGTGCGCCGTATTCTCCGAGTATGCGGCAGTGCTTTCCCTCGGCAATGCTTTTTATCGCCTTGGTGTAGCTTTCCTTTTTTGCGCCGTATGTACATACGAAAAATACGTTTTTCCCCTCGGGCAGCTTTTCGCGCGCCACATTAAGCACCGACTTGTGAAAGGTTGACCAATAAATGCCCGACGCAAACCCGATTAAATCGTATTCGGAAAGGTCGATTGAGCACCCGTCTGCGGCGTTTATCGGGGTGCAGGTGTCGTCCGCAAAAGCGTCGATAAGCTTTTTTGTGTTCCCGTGGTGTTTTGAGAAGTAAATTACAGCGGTTTTCATAAACAATGCCTCCCGTAAAAATCTTTTTGCTTATTATAACACGCCGAAAAAGCCTTGACAAGACGTATCGCAAAATAAAAATAAAAAAATGTTGACAAATCGGTTTTCGGTGGTATAATGGGTAAGTAATGAAGAAGAGGCTGCCGCTTCTCACCCCGTGGCTCGCGCTTACGGCGGTTAATATCCTTTGGTTTTTATCAGTGGAGCGGTGGAGTATTCTGCCGCTTTTATTTTATCTTTTTGGAGGTGTTTTCCATCAGCAAGGAAATGATGATTAACGAGGAAATCAGAGACGGTGAGGTGCGCGTTATCGACAGTGACGGAAGTCAGCTGGGTATTATGTCGGCGGCGCAGGCACTCGAAATTGCGGAGAAAAAAAATCTCGACCTCGTGAAGATTTCCCCGCAGGCAAAGCCGCCCGTGTGTAAGATTATGGATTACGGAAAGTATCGTTTTGAGGTTGCCAAAAAGGAAAAGGAAAACCGCAAAAATCAAAAGGTTGTCAATCTTAAAGAGGTGCGCTTGTCCCCGTCGATAGACAATCACGATTTTGAAACGAAGCTTAAAAACGCCTGCAAATTTTTGAAAAACGGAGATAAGGTAAAGGTGTCGGTGCGCTTCCGCGGTCGCGAAATTCATCATACCGCGATAGGCGAGGAAATTCTTTCACGGTTTGCACAGGGTGCACAGGAGTTCGGCACGGTTGACAAAAAGGCAAAGCTTGAAGGAAAAAATATGGCGATTGTTATTTCGCCGAAAAACTGATTATCGGTTGCATACGCAGCTTGATATATACATTTGAGAGGAGAGATATTATGCCTAAAATAAAGACACACAGAGCCGCTGCAAAGCGTTTCAGTCTTACAAAATCGGGTAAGGTAAAGAGAGCTAAGGCGTTTAAGAGCCACATTCTTACGAAGAAAGACACAAAGAGAAAGAGAAGACTCAGAAAAGGTGCGCTGGCAGACGTTACAAACGCAAAGGTTATCAAGAAGCTTATACCTTATAAATAAGAAATAGGAGGACTTACGAAATGGCAAGAGTTAAGGGTGCTATGAGCACCGGAAAAAGACATAAAAAAGTGCTTAAGCTTGCAAAGGGCTACAGAGGAGCGAAGAGCAAGCTTTACAGAATAGCCAATCAGGCGGTTATGAAGTCGCTTTCATACGCTTACGTCGGCAGAAAGCTTAAGAAAAGAGATTTCCGTTCGATGTGGATTACGAGAATAAGCGCGGCTTGCAAGCAGAACGACATCAACTATTCCCGTTTTATGAACGGACTTAAAAAGGCAAACATCGAAATCAACAGAAAAATGCTTTCCGAGATTGCGATTAACGACCCGCAGGCATTCACACAGCTTGTTGAAAAGGCTAAGAGCTGTCTGTAATATATGAAATTCGAAACCGTTTCCGCGCGTGCGCGGGGGCGGTTTTTAGCCATAGGAAAGCAGGATGGTTGAGATGATAACGAGCCGCGACAATAAAATTTTCAAAACGGCGAAAGCACTTCGCGAGCGGCACTTTCGCGAAAAGCAGGGCGTTTTTTTGGCGGAGGGCACTCGTGCGGTGCACGATGCTGTGCAAAAGGGCGTTAAGCTTAGGGCACTTCTCGTTAAGGAGGGCTTTGCACCCGATTTTGAGCCGAATTGCCCCGTTTATACCTTTGCACCGCGGCTGTTTGACGAAATATGTCAAACGGTAACGCCGCAGGGCATTGCGGCAATATGCGCCGTGTGCGACGCGACGCTCTGTGATATTGCGCAGGGCGAAAACGTATGTGTGATATTGTGCGAAAACGTGCGCGACCCCGGAAACATAGGCACGATTATACGTACCGCGCACGCATGCTTTGCGGCGGGCGTTGTGCTTACCAAGGGGTGCTGTGATTTGTATAATCCGAAAATCGTGCGGGCATCGATGTCGT